>CBFHJC010000011.1:0-23656 GCA_965656045.1 Aequoribacter sp. | reverse complement strand
ACTGTCACACTGAGCAACCCAGACCGTTTTGGTCATATCGCCCTGCATTTTGTCGTTGTACGCGCGCATCACCTCGGCATTGACCTCTAGGCTGGTCAGCTCATGGGCAAACAATTTCTGAATGCATTTGATGATGTAATCGACTTGCTGCTCGACCATAAAAATAATCGAGTTGCTGCCCAGGTTCGTATTGGGGCCGTACAGCATAAACAGATTAGGAAACCCAGACGTGCAGACCCCGCGATAAGCCTCGGCTCCGTCCTTCCAGGCCTCTTGCAGCGAGACACCATCCCGACCTCGAAAATCGACTGGCGCAAGCAACTTGGTGGTCTCAAAGCCAGTGCCGTAAATAATCACGTCGGCGTCTAAACTCTCTCCGTCGTTCGTTTGGATACCACTCTCACCAATCGCGCTGATTGGACTGGTGACGACCCGAACATTCGACCGAACCATCGCTTGATAATAGTTATCCGAGACCAAAATACGCTTGCAACCGATCGGGTAATCTGGCGTTAAGGTAGCGCGGAGCTCTGGATCCTGAACTTGCTCCTCCAAATACTGGCGTGCCTGACGCGCCAGAAGCCACTTGAAAAAGCGCTTGTTGGCAATGGCGCCGTACATAATTTCACCACGTATAAAGACGCTCAAGCGATGTAACCTTTGCCACCAAGGAAATCGGGCAAACCGAGATTTTTCCGCTTCGGTATAGGGTCGATCATTTCTCGGAACAACGTAGTTAGCGCTGCGCTGGTATACTGTGACTTGCTCGGCAGCCTCGGCGACATGGGGAATAAATTGCAGAGCACTAGCGGCATTGCCAATGATCGCCACTTTTTTCCCCTTTAAGTCGACTTCATGATTCCAGCGTGCCGAATGAAAACGATCGCCCTTAAACGTTTCCGCTCCCTCAAAATGTGGGGTTGATGGCACGTTCAGCTGTCCTAAACCTGACACCAGTACGCGCGCCTGTAACTGTGATCCGTCGCCCAAAGACAGCTGCCACTGGCCATCGGATTCTTGGTAATCGGCGCAAGTCACTTCGGTACCAAACCGAATATGATCGTAAAGCCCCAGTTGCTGCGCACAATCACGAAAGTACTGTTTGATTTCGTCGTGCAAAGAATAAACACGGGACCAGTTCGGGTTCAAAAAGAACGAGTAACTATAAAAAACCGAGGGGACGTCACAGCCAGCGCCAGGATACGTGTTGTAGTGCCAGGTGCCGGCTAAATCGTCGGCCTTCTCGACGACGATAAAATCATTGATCCCTTGTTGTTTGAGCCGAGCAGCCATACAGAGGCCCGACATCCCGGCCCCGATAATGATGATTTGATGCTGGTCCACAGGCTAGTCCTTATTATTTTATGTTGGCGCATGGTCTCGGTAGAAAGTGAGCGTACTCGCATTAGATTCTTCTGGTACAAAATAGTAACCCTCTAAATCGAAGTCGCAGCACCCCTGGGGCGACTCGAGTTGATTCAAGGCGACGTAGCGCGCCATCAACCCACGGGCTTTTTTGGCGTAAAAGCTAATGATCTTGTACTGTCCATTCTTCAAATCTTTAAACACCGGTGTTACTACATCGGCGTTCAACAGCGCCGGCTTCACCGCTTTAAAATACTCGTTGGATGCTAAGTTCAATAGGGTGTTGGAACCGATATCCTGAAGCTTTTGGTTGAGTGCTTGAGTGATACGATCTCCCCAGAACTCATACAGAGTCTTAGCGTCACGAATACCAAATCGTGTTCCCATCTCTAATCGATACGGTTGCATCAAATCGAGCGGCTTTAAGATACCGTAAAGACCCGACAGCATCATCAGATGAGACTGCGCAAACGCCAGTGCAGATGGTGGAAGCGTGTCAGCATCTAAACCCGTGTAGACGTCGCCCTTAAAAGCAAAAATCGCCTGCTTGGCATTATCGAGTGAGAAGGGCGCCGAAAAGTTCATAAACCGCCGTTGGTTTAGTTCGGCGATCGACTGACTCACCCCCATCAAATCTTGAATATCGGTTGGTGCGAGCGTCCTCAACTGGTCTACGAGAGCTTGGCTGTCTGCAAGAAACTCCGGCTGTGTATGTTCGAGCGCCTTGGCTGGGTGTTCAAAATCGAGTGTCTTTGCGGGTGAGATCAGCATCAACATGAGCCTAGGTCCTCCTACTTATAACTGATACGACAGTACGTGTGTTTCTCATTTTAGGCTATGCTACGGTAATAGTTTGATCGTGGCACTACAAGGAATAAACCCTTGCATCATTTTTTGGCGCTTAATGACCGCGTGCAACAGCTGTTAAGCCGGCTCCTTGCGGGGTTTTTACTGCTCATGGCGGTTTTAACCGTCACCGTGGTCGCCTTGCGATACGGTTTCAACTTGGGCACAGTCGCGCTGCAGGAGTCGATTATGTATCTGCATGCTGCGGTTTTTATGCTCGGCGCTGGCGTCGCTTTAGGGCGTGACAGTCACGTGAGAGTCGATATTCTGTACCAAAACCTCAGGCCCAGAAATCAGCACTGGGTCAATGCGGTCGGAACCTTAGTGTTTTTATTGCCGTTTAGTCTGGTGGTAGGTATTTCAAGCTGGGAGTACGTCAGTGAGTCCTGGAGTATTTTTGAAACCTCCGCCGAGTCAGAAGGCATTCCAGCCGTCTACCTACTCAAAACCTTGATCCCACTTTCAATGGCAACGCTGGCATTACAGGGCTTAAGTTTGTTCATCACCAGCGCGCACCATCTTGTTCACGGGGGCGCCGATGGTTGAGTTCATCCCACTCATACTTTTTGCTGCCATTTGTCTTCTGCTACTGCTGGGTTTCCCCGTCGCTCTGACCCTTGGCGGCACGGCCCTCATATTCGCTGCCTTTGGCGTCATTACCGACACCTTTGACCCTCATTTTTTCTCGGCTATCCCGGCGCGCATTTTCGGGATTATGACCAATGAAACGCTCATCGCGGTGCCCTTGTTTGTGATGATGGGTGTGTTACTGGAAAAATCTCGCATCGCCGAGGATCTTCTCGTCACCATGTCTAAAGCCTTCGGCAGGCACCCCGGCGGATTGGGCTTATCGGTTATTTTTGTTGGTATGCTCCTCGCAGCAAGCACCGGTATTGTGGGTGCCACGGTGGTAACAATGGGTCTGTTATCGCTGCCAAGTATGCTCAAAGCAGGGTATTCGCCTTCGCTGGCGGCGGGTACGATTTGTGCCACCGGCACTTTGGGTCAGATTATCCCGCCCTCTATCGCACTGGTGCTGTTAGGCGACGTCATTTCTAATGCCTATCAACGCGCACAACTTAATCTTGGCGTATTCAACACTCAGACAGTGTCCGTCGGGGATTTATTTGTTGCGGCGATTGGTCCGGGCATGTTGCTCGTGGGCGCTTATGCCAGCTACGTGTTTTTAAGAGCTCTGTGGGATCCGTCCGTAGCGCCACCCGCCGATACCGAGCCCGCCAGTTCTCGGGAGCTTGTGAGTAGTCTCATGCCTCCGTTGTTGCTCATGACTATGGTGCTTGGATCGATTCTAACCGGCGCGGCGACGCCCACAGAGGCGGCGGGTGTTGGCGCGATTGGTGCGCTGGCGTTGGCCTTAGTCAAGCGACGCTTAACACCCTCTCTTCTTAATGAGGCGCTGCAACAAACCCTTAACGTCACCGCGATGGTGTTCTTAATACTGATTGGGGCGACGCTATTTTCGCTTGTGTTTCGTGGCTTTGGAGGCGAAGAGCTGATTCAAGCTGCCTTCGAGGCTCTGCCGGGCGGCGCGTTTGGCGCTATGTTAGTGGTGATGGTCGTGATATTCCTATTGGGTTTTATTCTGGATTTCATAGAGATCACGTTTGTCGTTGTCCCTATTGTGGGCCCCATCTTACTCATGATGGGAATCGATCCAATCTGGCTCGCCATCATGATCGCCCTCAACCTACAAACCTCTTTCTTAACGCCACCGTTTGGTTTCGCACTGTTTTATTTGCGCGGTGTAGCGCCCAGCTCGCTATCAACCGGTGCTATCTATAGAGGGGTAGTTCCCTTTATAATTATCCAGTTGGCGGCGCTGTGTTTACTGTGGGCCTGGCCGCCGCTTGCCACTTTTTTACCCAGCTATCTGGGCCCATGACATAGAGCAATTATCATGAGTATGAACGATTTAGATTCGATGCCACTCCCCCAAGGCGACCTCGCTCTGCAGGTCATTGCAATGCCTAAGGATACCAACGCGGATGGCGATATCTACGGCGGTTGGCTCTTACAGCAAATGGATCTTGCGGGCGGTGCGGCAGCACGTGATGTTGCCCGAGGCCGTGTTGCGACCGTGGCAGTCACTGGCATGTCTTTCCTGACGCCCGTTCATATGGGGGCGGTTGTCTCGTGTTATGCCGACGTCTTGGAAGTAGGGCGAACGTCTATTCGTATCGTGGTAGAAGTCTGGATCTCTTCGCAGCACGATGGCGAGCCCATCAAAGTCACCGAGGGTGTTTTCGTATTCGTGGCAATCGACAGTAACGGTCGAACTCGGCAGATTGATCAGGGCGACTGAGAAACGCCGCCAGGAGCCGTTAATTCACGTGAATTTATGTAAGCGCGCTCTGATATCTGATGATAAGCCCGAACGTTCTTATAAAAAGACGTGTACGACTGATTGATCTTCGCCGCCATCGGATCCTGCGCAACGAGTTCGGCCAATACCTCTTCAGACGCCTTCGCAAGAGCCAACAGAACTTCATCGGGTAACCGCCTCAGTTCGACACCGTGCACTTCAACCAGCTCTTGCAAGGCCGCGTTATTGCGAGCTGTAAATTCGTCGAGCATGTCTTGATTGGCGGCCCGTGCAGCTGCACTCACAATGGCCTGCAAATCATCGGGTAGTGCCGCCAACGAGTCTGCGTTGACGATAAGCTCGAGCATTGCACCAGGCTCATGCCAGCCCGGATAATAATAATATTTAGCCACTTGATGCAGACCAAGCGTCAGATCATTGAATGGACCAACCCACTCTGCCGCATCGATCACACCGGTCTCTAACGAAGTGTACAGCTCTCCGCCAGAGATCCTGACAGACGACCCCCCCGCTCGCGTGAAAACCTCACCTGCAAGGCCTGGAATGCGCATTTTAAGACCTTTAAGATCGGCTGCGGTGTTCACTTCCTTATTAAACCAGCCCGCCATTTGAACACCGGTACTGCCGCCACTAAAAGGCACCAAATTAAATGGGGCATAGAGCTCTCGCCACAGGTCCAAGCCGCCGCCATAATGAAACCATCCGTTCATCTCTTGTGCCGTCATGCCAAACGGGACTGCAGTGAAAAAGACCGACGCTGGTATTTTTCCTTTCCAGTAGTAGGCGGCCCCATGACCCGCATCTGCAACCCCCTGCGAGACCGCATCGAATACCTCGAATGCCGGCACCAGCTCACCCGCGCCATAGACATGCACTTTCATGCGACCATTGCTCATCTCACCCACCAATCGAGCAAAAGTCTCGGCGGCAGACCCCAATCCGGGAAAGTTCTTAGGCCAGGTCGTTACCATTTTCCACTGCACCTCGAGCGCAGACTGCTCAGCCGATTGCGGCAACCAATTCGCCGATTGAACCGTTCTAGCGCGGTCGTAGGCCCACAACCCAATAACGGTGACAAGTAGCGCTACCAACATCAGAATAATCAGAGGGCTTAATTGTTTTTCGGTTTTTGGTACAGACATAATTTAAATCCTTACGATCACAGAGCCTGCAAATTCGCATAATGAAGCACTAACCATTTGGTGCCATCCGTATCGAAGTTAACCTCGACGCGAGCATGACTGCCACGCCCTTCATAGTTGATGATCACGCCCTCGCCAAAAATTTGATGAAACACACGCTGGCCTAAGCTAACACTCGCATCGGGCACAGGCGTGTGCTCCAATCGACTTCGAGGCTGTGTGACTGTCGATTGTAAACGAACCTCTTGAAGACAACCCTCTGGTATCTCTCGCACAAACCGTGACGGGGTATTGTAGTTATCTGAGCCATGCATTCTGCGAGTTTCAGCGTATGTGAGTACCAACTTAGTCATTGCTCTTGTGATGCCCACATAACACAAGCGGCGCTCTTCTTCTAAACGTGTGGGGTCCTGCATAGACATTTGATGAGGAAATAATCCCTCTTCCATACCCGCCAAAAACACCAATGGAAACTCCAAGCCCTTGGCAGAATGTAGCGTCATGAGTTGCACGCTGTCTTCAAAGTCATCTGCCTGCCCTTCACCGGCATCTAGCGCGGCATTATCTAAAAACTGTTGTAAGGGCGTTACCTCCATGTCGTCTGCTCTAAACTGCCCTGCAGCGACCACGAGCTCTTGAAGGTTCTCGACACGAGCCTGACCTCGTTCGCCTTTTTCTTTCTGATGAAACTCAAGTAGGCCCGAACCCTGAACAACGTGATCTGCAAGCTCCGATAAAGGCAAGTCGTCAGTATCGGCATCGAGTTTTTCGATCAGGTCTAAAAAAGCCTTAAGCGCACTCGCCGCGCGCGGTGGCAACCCCGATTGGCAGAGCGCTACGGCGGCATTCCACAAGGATTCAGAGTTCTGCCTGGCACGCGCTCTCAACTGTTCGATCGTCTTGGCACCGATACCGCGCGTTGGCGTATTGATCACACGTTCGAAAGCGGCGTCATCGTTACGCCCATGTACCAACCTCATATAAGCCAGCGCATTGCGAATTTCTAGTCGTTCATAAAAGCGCTGCCCGCCATAAATCCGATACGGAATATCGGCCCTCAAAAAAGCCTCTTCCAACACCCGAGACTGTGCATTCGAGCGATACAGTATCGCGACACTAGCGCGTTCATTGCCATTTCGAAGCCAATCATCAATCCGATCTACGATAAATCGTGCCTCGTCGTGCTCATTAAAACCGGCATACAGATCGATGAGCTCACCTTCATCACCGGCGCTCCAAAGATCTTTACCAAGCCGACCGAAATTATGATCGATGACACCGTTAGCGGCTTTTAATATCAACTGTGTTGATCGATAGTTTTGTTCTAAACGAATCGTTTGTGTGTTCGCAAAATCTTGGCTAAACCGCTGAATATTTTCGATTCGCGCGCCGCGCCAACCATAGATCGACTGGTCATCGTCACCCACTGCCATGACGGGGATGCGATCCCCGGCCAGTACTCTGAGCCAGGCATACTGGACTGCATTGGTATCCTGAAACTCATCGACCAAAATGTGACGAAAACGCGCTTGGTAATGCTGTAGTACTCTTGGATTGTTAAGCCATAACTCATGGGCTCGCAACAACAGCTCGGCAAAGTCCACCAAACTGCTACGCTCGCACGCAACTTCATAAGCTTGATAAGCCTGTTGCATTGTTTGCAAGTAAAAATCGCCCTTGGCATCAATATGCGCAGCGCGCAGGCCTTCATCTTTTTGTGCGTTGATGAAGCTTTGAATTTGCTTGGGCGGCCAGCGACCGTCATCGAGCCCCAACTCTTTGACCACTCTCTTCACTAAGCGTAGCTGGTCGTCACTATCGAGAATCTGAAAGTTCTGAGCCAACCCTACGTCGCGCCAATGCAGCTTTAGTAAGCGGTGCGCAAGACCATGAAAAGTGCCGACCCAGAAACCGTGGCTGCTCATCTGCAGCATAGTTTCGATTCGGCCCCGCATCTCTTTTGCTGCCTTGTTGGTAAAGGTCACCGCCAACAAGGACTCCGCTGAAAACCCCTCAGCTTTCACCAGCCAAGCAATGCGATGCACCAACACTCGTGTTTTACCGCTACCAGCACCGGCCAACACCAAAGCATTGCCGGGAGCAGCGGCAACCGCTTCACGCTGAGCCGAGTTTAATCCATCCAATAATTCGCTAACATCCATTGCGCCAGTGTACCCAAATCCGGCTGAGCTCTCACCGAGAATTAAACTCATAAGGCACTATTTTTAGTGCTATGCTTTTTTAATCGATAATTTATTGATAGGGTTTAGGTCAGTACACGACAGGATAATCATTATGCAAAAACCAATTTCCGCAATCGCACTTGTTCTAGCGCTTGGCAGCAATGCTCTGTGGGCGTGCGATCAACCCGCATCACCCACTCTACCCAAAGGAGCCGAGGCCTCTATGGACGAGATGGTCGCGGGACAGAGTGCGGTCAAATCGTTTCAATCTGCGTTACAGAGCTACCGCGATTGCGTCTCTGTTGATATTGAAAGCGCCAAAGCAGCATTGAAAGAAGCCGGTAACGCCGCTGAAAAAGAGCGCTTGGCCGCTGAACACGCAAGTGCTGTGGCAGCTTTTAATAAGGCGGTTGAGATGGAAGAGGCAATCGCTGGCCAATTTAATATCGAGATTAGAGCGTTCAAAGCTAAAAACTGAATCGAGCTTATTGCTCTGTTGGGCTTTCACCTGTCAGAGCGTTGCCGGAGCGGTGGCGCCAAAGTTCTCGCGCGCGCTCCTGCATGTCGATGTGGCTATCGGACTCATCGACAATTTCCATTCCTATCATGGTCTCGACCAAATCCTCCATGGTGACCAAACCCAGAGGATCACCATATTCGTTAATAACCAGCGCCATCGTGATGCGAGCTTCCACCAAGCGCTCTAGCATATCCGGTAAGGGCTTGGACTCTAGCACACACAAAAGATCCCGCTTGAGCTCGAACAGTGTGGTGGTAGGGCAGCCTAGCGCAATCTGCCGGTATATCTCATCTTTACGAACGAAGCCAATCAAGTCATCGCTGGTCTTGTCATAAATGGGAATGCGGGAAAATTTAAGTTCGGGGTGCTCCGACAATACTTGCTCTACCGAATCGCCAGCGGGAAGGGTGCTCATAACAGTTCGCGGGGTCATCACATCGCGAACACTTAAACTCCTAAACGCCAACATCGCATCAAGCGCTTTAGCCTCACTGTCGTCGATGATGCCCTCTCTCCGTCCCAAAGCAGTTAACACGGTAATATCATCGCGCGACAATGTTGGACCCTCCATAGCAGGGGCCAGCCAACCCGTCATTGTTTTGGCGGCAACCACTAGAGGATACATAGACCACTGTACCCACTTTAATAAATAGGCGCAGGCTGGTGCCAGTTGAGCCCAATAGCGGGCACCCAAGGTTTTGGGAATAATCTCTGAAAAAACCAGAATGAGCAGTGTCAGCACCGCTGAAATAACACCAAAATAAACATCACCAAGCAGCTTAACCGCCTGAGCACCTGCACCAGCCGCACCCACTGTGTGCGCAATGGTATTAAGCGACAGTATGGCGGCTAGCGGCTTGTCGATATCCGACTTGAATTGCGTCCACAGCCGGTAAACCCGGGGCCGGTCAGACTCCAAAGTCGCCATATACGTTGGCGTCATAGAAAGTAGCGTAGCTTCAAGCAGTGAGCACAAAAAAGACACGCCCAGGGCCAACGAAACGTATAACAACAGAAGCATCATTTTTGGTTTAACCCTTAAACAACTTCACGAGAATCATTCAAAGCAAGCCTATCTCAAGGCAGCACAACGAATATGAGCAGCAGCACCGAGTAATACTATGGACAAAACACCAGTGCGACAACTGTCAGTTCGTCTCACTTAATACCCCAATTCGAAATCGACTTGATGCTGAAGTGGATGCCCCTTTACAAAGCGCTGGTAATTGTCGGCGAAGACCTTCACCACATACGTAGTCTGTGTTCTTGCGGCACTATGAGAAGTCACGGTGATTTTTGGATGTGACCAAAAGACGTGATCGGCGGGCAAGGGTTCTTGCTTGAATACATCTAGAACTGCATGGCGAGGCCGATCTGCCGCGAGTGCCGTTAGCAGGGCCTCTTCATTAACACAGTTGCCACGACCCGCATTAATAAAAATACTGTCGCCAGCAAGCTTTTGTAAGAAAGCCAAATCAATCAAATCCAAAGTGGACGGCGTATCAGGCAGCAGCGCTACGACGTAATCTAACTGATCGGCAAATAGTGTTTTTTGCGCGACTGAATAGCACCGAGTAAAAGGCTCAACAGCGCGGCCATCACGGTTTAGGCCGATAACATCAATACCCAGTGTTTGCGCCGTCAGTGCCACCGATTGTGCTATGGTGCCGGTGCCAAGGATTCCCAGCTTACGACCCTGAAGTGCGCGCATTTGGGGCTCTTGCCACTGCGAAGCATGCCACTGCCGAATCAGATTGCGCTCCAGAAAAATCAACCAACCAAAGATGTACTCAGACATAGCAGTGCCAAAAACACCTTTTAAGGCAGTGAGTACAAAGTCGCGCTTTGGTTGCGCTATCAGCGGCTCAACACCCGCCCAAGTTGACTGAACCCACACGAGCTGTGGCATCCGCGCAACCGTCTTCGCCAACTGATCTGGAGGACCCAACAAGATCGTCGCGCGATCACATTCAGCGTCAGTCGGCTGCTCATTAAATATCAACTGTAACCCGGGACATTGCGCCTGCAACAGGAGCTCTGCCAGCGGGCCCACAGGGTCTGCTAATACAAGCGCGATGTGTTGATCGGGTTGCACTATGACTGTTCCTAGCTATTCGGGGAGCGTTGCAACACCCCTATTTTTGTTTCTCGGAGCAAACCGGCCGTCTTGCTCAACGAGGTAATGGGCTTACGTGTTCTATCAACGCCCGAAGGCCAAAACCACGCCCACCGAGTAGAAACACGTTTCAATGCCGGCTGCTGTTTCGCGGCTTAAATCAAGCGCTGATCCAGAGACCTCAGAATACGCGCTATGAAGCGCTTTTCCAATGCGCGAACTCAGTCAACACTGCTTCAGCAACCATGATTTCATGCCTTAAGGTGCCGACGTTTGCTACACTGGCCCCACAGTCAAGGAGTCACAGCAATGTCCCAACCACATGATTTGATCGTCGGTATTATTGGCGGGATGGGTCCTGAAGCGACCATCGACCTGATGGCAAGAATTATTGAGCTCACGCCTGCGACAGAAGACAGCGATCATATTCATATGCTGGTGGATAATAATCCCAAGGTGCCGTCTCGCATTGATGCGATCGTGAACCGAGCACCGATCGATCCAACACCCACACTTGTCGCTATGGCTCAGGGACTTGAGCGTCAAGGCGCCGACTATCTGGTAATGCCCTGCAATACCGCTCACGCTTATCATGGGGCTATCGCAGCCGAGATTTCGATACCTTTTTTAAATCTACTTGAACTTACTGCGCAAGCTGCGGTGCAAAAGGTGCCAGGGCTCTTCAAAGTGGGCTTACTCGGCTCCTCAGCCTTGGGCCTTACCAAAATTTATGAGCCCATATTCGCGAACTTGGGCGTCGAGGTGTGTTATCCGGAGGCAGCTGAACAGCAGCAGGTCATGCACTTGATTAAAACAATTAAAGCGAAAAAAACAGCGAGCGATGCGGGCTTCATTTTAGCAAAAGCAACAGACCAATTGCTTGCTAAAAACGTGGACGTAATCATTATTGCGTGCACGGAACTGTCACTCGTAACCGATCTGCTTCAGCAACACCTCGTCACTGTTGACGCGGCCGATGTGCTGGCTCGAGAAGTGGTGCGGCGAAGCACTCGGGGATCAGCTAGCTCTGCCTCTTAGGATCTGTCGATCGGTTGAACGCTAGAGCTCGCGGTCGCCAAGAAATATCCGCTTCAAATCCCCTTTACAGGTATAACTTAAGTAAATGAGATAGATCGAAAGATAAGGCGATCCCAGGAAAACAGCGCCTATGCCCAGCAAATTACCCCGCACTGAAAACTGATTACGCCATGCAACCCACGTTCCCGACAGTATCAAAAAGGTAAAGAAATCCAGATTGAACTGGCCCTGCCAATTCAATCGCATCATCTCTCCAAAGAAAGAGGGCAGCAGCGTTAACAACCCCTCGCTATAAACAACAGGAATCGTATACGCAACCACCGTCACAATAATGGCGATAAGTAAGAGTCTGAATAGCGTCATGTACACCTCCGTTTTCAGGAGATTTTAGGTGGGTATTGCTGTGCGGTAAAGTCGCTGTTTTTTTGATGGTGGCTCGTGTCAGCACTTCGGTCGGATTTGATCTATTGTGCCGCTATTAAGCGTTTTGGAACAGTGCCTTACTCTTCCTTGTAATTCTCTTCAAGAATTCCTTTTTCTTTCAAGGTTTTTATTAATTTTTCCAGGCGAACTAATGCTATTACACCGACCATTCCGAAAACAAACCCTATTACCGCTAAACCTTCCATCACTTTTCCTTGCTAACGCACTGTTAGAAATTACTCCACCGTAACTGACTTCGCCAAGTTCCGCGGCTTATCAACGTCAGTGCCTTTCTGCAAAGCCACGTAATAAGAAAGCAGCTGCAAAGCTACCGTATACACAATCGGCATGGTTAATTCGTCGCAGTGCGGCATGTTGATCACGTGAATTCGGTCGGTACTTTCAAAGCCCGCCTCTTGCGGCGCGAAAACATACAATTCGCCACCTCGCGATCGCACCTCTTCTAGATTAGAGCGCAGTTTTTCAAGCAGGGCATCGTTGGGCGCTACTGCGATGACTGGCATATCACTGTCAACAAGCGCCAATGGCCCATGTTTAAGCTCTCCAGCAGGATAAGCCTCGGCGTGAATATACGAAATCTCTTTAAGCTTTAAAGAGCCCTCGAGCGCAATGGGGTAATACGCACCGCGTCCCAAAAATAACGCATGATGTTTTTGAATGAAACGCTCGGATAATCGAGCGATCGAATCTTTAAGACGCAGAACCTGATCCACTTGGTCAGGCAACTGGCTCAAAGCATAAGAAATGGATTGAATGGTCTCGGCGCTCATTCCGCGGCGCTTGCCTAACGTGATCAGCAGAACCAACAACGCTACCAGCTGTGTGGTAAATGCCTTAGTTGACGCCACCCCAATCTCTGGACCCGCCTGCGTTAAAAATACTAGGTCGCTCTCTCGCACAAGCGCGCTGTTATCGACATTTGCAATCACAAGAGACGCCAGAAACTCACCAGGCGCGGCATCGCGAAGCGCGGCTAGACTGTCTGCTGTTTCACCCGACTGAGAGATGGTTAACAATAATGTATTCGCTCGGATCGCGCGCTTGCGGTAACGAAACTCCGAGGCAACTTCAACTTGGCATGGTAGGCCGAGATGCTCTTCAAACCAATACTTTGCCACCATGCCGGCATGATAACTCGTACCACACGCAACGATTTGCAGAGCTTCGACTTGATCAAAAATAGCCGAAGCCCGCTGACCATAAATAGTTTCATCCAGCATGGGTAGGCCTGAGAACCGCACTGTTTCTGCCAGCACGCGAGGCTGCTCATGAATTTCCTTCAACATGTAATGATCGTAGTCGCCCTTAGAGGCGCGACTCAATTGATCCGTCAATTCCACGATCTCACGTGTAATGACTTGTCCTTCAGAATTTTTAATCGTTAATACAGTGGGTGAAATGGTGACTTGATCACCCTCTTCCAAGTAAATGAAGCGATTCGTTACTTGACGCAGAGCGAGCGGATCGGAGGCTAAGAAGTGTTCACCAAAGCCGAGACCCACTACCAGCGGGCTCCCCTTACGTGCTGCACAGACTTGATCGGGGTGAAGTTTGTCGATTGCAGCAATCGCATACGCGCCTTCTAACCTCGGCAATATCGACGCCAAACCCGCTTCCAATGACAGGCCATTTTCAAGTTCGCGTGCCAAGAGGTGGGCGATAACCTCGGAATCGGTATCAGACGAAAATGGTACGCCGGCTGCCACAAGCTCTGCGCGCAGCGCAGTGTGGTTTTCAATAATGCCATTGTGAACAATCGCCACGCGGTTACCGCTTAGATGTGGGTGCGCATTGTACTGTGTGGGCTCACCGTGTGTCGCCCAGCGCGTATGAGCGATACCCACAGAGGCTGTCGGTGCATCGGCGGTAACGGCCGCATCAAGGACAGCCACTTTGCCCGCATGCTTAGAGCTATATAAGGTATCGTGCTCTAGTAAGGCGATACCTGCGCTGTCGTATCCGCGATACTCAAGACTATGTAATCCGGCCAGTAAAATAGTGGCCACAGGCCTTGAAGCAGACGCCGCTACAATTCCACACATATTCGATTAATCCTTTTTCTTGGGCCGCTTCCAGCCACTAATATTGCGCTGCTGACTCCGAGCGACCGCCAAATCACCCTGTTTAACCGGTTTAGTCACTACCGAGCCCGCACCAACAAACCCGTTAGACTCAATCGATAATGGCGCCACCAAAGTGCTATTCGACCCTATAAACACGTGATCGCCCAACTCTGTGGTGTGCTTATTGGCGCCATCGTAATTACACGTGATCGTTCCGGCGCCAATATTAACATCAATCCCTATTTGAGCGTCGCCCACATACGACAAGTGGTTGACCTTTGAACCAACCCCTAGCACCGCATTTTTGGTCTCGACAAAATTACCGATCTTGGTTTTATCGGCGAGGCGAGTACCAGGACGCAGTCGCGCAAAAGGACCCACTGACGCGTGAGCGCCTACTTGCGCCTGCTCGATATGGCTCATTGCACACACCCGTGTAAACGGCCCAATCGTGCTCGATCGAATCACGCAATTTGGCTCGATAACAACGCCATCTCCCAGTGTCACTTCGCCCTCAAATACCGCATTGATATCAACAAAACAGTCTTTACCAGCACGCACTGTGCCCCGAATATCAACACGTTGTGGGTCTGCGAAAGAAACACCGGCCGCCATCAATGCCAACACCTGCCGGTGCTGATAAATCCGCTCTAGCCGCGCCAGCTGCTCGCGGGTGTTCACTCCCTCTGTCTCGATAGGATCAGATGCACACACGGTGTTGACGACGTGACCGTCAGCGATGGCTAAGGGCAGCACATCCGGCAAATAGTACTCACCCTGTGAATTTTGATTGCCCACTTTCGGCAGATAGGTGTTCAATAATGACGTCGGGATCGCGAGCACCCCTGTATTAATCTCCGTCAGTGCCAGCTGCTCTGCAGTAGCGTCCTTGTGCTCTACCACTGAGACAAACTGCCCCGTCTGGTCGCGCACAACCCGCCCATATCCAGACGGATCTGACATTTTTGCGGTCAGCAAGGCCGGACCTTGTCTCGCAAGATCCAGCAAAGGCCTGAGTGTCGATGGCTGTAGCAGAGGTACATCGCCGTAAAGTACCAACGCTATAGAGTCGAGCTCGAGCTGAGGCAGGGCCTGTAGCACAGCATGCCCAGTGCCTTTTTGTTCTGACTGTTCTACCAAAAGCGCCGTATTCTGATTGAGCGAAGCCCTAACCTGATCACCTCCATGGCCAATGACCACGCAAGTTTGTGTAGAAGCTAGCTCGGTTGCGGTTGCAAGGACGTGAGCAAGCATCGTTTTGCCACCCACTGTGTGGAGCACTTTAGGCAGCTCGCTGTTCATTCGCGAGCCTTGTCCAGCAGCTAAGATCACAACATTAATTTTCATAAGCCCCCCGAGCGCATAATACCTCGAAAATAGAGTATCTCATCCGGCAACTGTGCTTTTTAACAAAAAAACCCGGCAAAAGCCGGGTCTTTAAAGCACAACTCCTAACCTATCGACCCGCCTTCTGCCGAATCTTCTGTAGGGTTCTCAGTTGTGCCGCAGCTTCTGCTAAGCGCGCTGATGCTCGACCATAATCGAACTCGGACGCTTGATTCTCTATTGAAACCAGAGCCTCGTTACGTGCTTGTTCTGCCGCGGCTTCATCCATGTCACTCGCACGCAGCGCGGTATCTGCCAAAATAGACACCACCCCTGGCTGAACCTCTAAGAATCCGCCAGACACGTAAAAAACATCTTCTTCGCCGCCCGGTTTTACGACCCGCACCGGGCCTGGCACCAAAGCGGTTAACAAAGGTGCATGCCCATAAACCACACCGAGATCTCCTAAAACCCCAGTCGCGACAACCATTTCAACGATGCCCGAAAAAATCTGTTGTTCTGCACTTACGATATCGCAATGTATTGTCATGGCCATGTTTGAGTTCCCGTTGTTGGCGATGCTTAAAGTTTCGCCGCTTTCTCTACCGCTTCATCGATCGTACCCACCATGTAGAACGCTTGCTCTGGGAGGTGATCGTACTCGCCCGCTAAAATAGCGTTAAATCCGGCGATCGTATCTTTCAACGAAACATATTTACCAGGTGCTCCGGTAAATACCTCGGCCACGTGGAATGGCTGCGATAAGAAACGTTCGATTTTTCGCGCTCTATCGACGGTGAGCTTATCTTCTTCTGACAACTCGTCCATTCCCAAAATCGCGATAATGTCTTTTAGCTCTTTGTAGCGCTGTAATACAGTTTGAACACCACGTGCCGCATCGTAATGCTCTTGCCCAATGAGCAAAGGATCGAGCTGGCGCGATGTTGAATCTAGTGGATCTACGGCAGGATAAATACCTTTCGCCGCAATATCTCGGCTCAGTACCACGGTAGAATCTAAGTGCGCAAACGTGGTCGCAGGAGAGGGGTCTGTTAAGTCATCCGCTGGCACATATACCGCCTGAATCGAGGTAATAGAACCGACTCGTGTAGACGTAATACGCTCTTGCAATACACCCATTTCTTCCGCCAATGTGGGCTGGTAACCTACTGCCGAAGGCATTCGACCGAGCAGCGCCGAAACCTCGGTTCCCGCAAGGGTATAACGATAAATGTTATCGATAAACAGCAGTACATCACGACCTTCGTCACGGAATTTCTCGGCCATGGTCAAACCAGTCAATGCTACACGAAGACGGTTTCCTGGTGGCTCGTTCATCTGACCGTAGACCATCGCAACCTTGGAGTTTGCGAAGTTCTCGACATCAACGA
The DNA here is from genome assembly GCA_965656045.1 of Aequoribacter sp. GTDB lineage: Bacteria > Pseudomonadota > Gammaproteobacteria > Pseudomonadales > Halieaceae > Aequoribacter. The sequence goes on along the minus strand of CBFHJC010000011.1, from coordinate 6,878 downwards.
CCTTCGATTCCTGCATTTCGTAGTAAAAATCGTTACCTTCTCGTGTTCGCTCACCAACACCGGCGAAAACAGACAAGCCTGAGTGCTCGGTCGCAATGTTGTTAATCAGCTCCATCATGTTTACGGTCTTACCAACACCCGCACCACCGAACAGACCGACTTTACCGCCCTTTGCAAACGGACACACTAGATCGATCACTTTGATCCCAGTCTCTAAAAGCTCATCACTCGCAGACAGTTCTTCATAAGTTGGTGCTTTGCGGTGGATAGAAGCACGCTCTTCTTCACCGATTGGGCCACATTCATCAATAGGATTTCCTAGGACATCCATAATTCGACCCAGCGTCGCGATGCCAACAGGAACCTGGATGGGAGATTTTGTATTGGTTACCGCAAGTCCGCGGCTGATGCCCTCAGACGAACCCATAGCGATTGCGCGAACAACACCATCACCAAGTTGCTGCTGTACCTCCATAGTCAGGTTTTTACCCTCTACTACCAGCGCATCGTAAACCTTGGGCACTTCATCCCTTGGAAACTCAACGTCAATCACCGCGCCGATAATCTGTACTATGCGTCCGCTGCTCATGTTCGGATCCTCTATTCACTCTTACAAAGCGCATTCTATGCGCACCAATTCCTATGGTGATCAGCTAACCGCTGCAGCACCACCCACAATTTCTGATAGCTCTTGTGTAATCGCAGCCTGTCTGGCTTTGTTGTACACCAGCTGTAACTCGTCTATTAACTCGCCCGCGTTATCCGAGGCATTTTTCATGGCAAGCATTCGCGCCGCTTGTTCACATGCCGCGTTCTCGACAACCGCTTGATACACCTGAGACTCAACATAACGTGTCATCAGCGCCTCGAGCAGTTCTTCCGCATCAGGCTCATAAATGTAATCCCAATGGTGGGACATTTCGCTCGACTCTTCAGCCTCAATAGGAAGAAGCTGCTGCACTGTCGCTGACTGAGTCATGGTGTTAACAAACTCGTTAGACACCAAGAACAACTTATCAATTCGGCCCGCTTCATAAGCATCAAGCATGGTTTTTACACTGCCAATTAAGTCGGCTACGGTCGGTGACTCGCCGATGTCTCTGGTAGCGGCAACCACATTCCCACCATATGTGTTAAAGAACGCAGCAGCCTTGGCGCCGATCAGACATAGGTCCACTTCGGCACCCTGCTCAGCCCACGCCTTCATGGACGCGACGGTGGCCTTAAATAAATTAATATTTAAACCGCCACAAAGGCCTCGATCGGTAGAAATCACGACATAACCCACACGAGAAACCGGCCGATCCTGCATAAAGCGGTGGCGGTACTCAGGCGTCGCATTACCAATGTGGCCAATCACCGCACGTATCCGAGACGCGTAAGGCTTGCCAAGTTGCATGCGCTCTTGGGCTCTTCGCATTTTGCTGGCAGCGACCATCTCCATCGCAGAGGTGATCTTCTGCGTGCTTTGGATGCTGTTTATCTGCGTTCTAATTTCTTTTCCGGCAGCCATAAACTAGTCCTCGGACCCTACCAAGTTTGAGTTGCTTTAAAGGTTTCAAGCGCTTGCTTAAACACGCTTTCAACTTCGTCGTCATAGCGGCCTGTAGCCACGATATCGGTCATCAAAGCACCGTGCTCCGAATGCATATACGCCAGCAAAGCATCCTCGAAATCCAAAATTTTCGGGACGTCTATGTCACGCAAATAGCCTTCGTTGGCAGCGTAAAGCACAATCCCCATTTCAGCGATTGAGCGCGGTGAATACTGCTTTTGCTTCATCAATTCGGTAACGCGTGCGCCATGATCAAGCTGTGCCTTTGTCGCTTCGTCTAGGTCAGACGCAAACTGCGAGAAAGCGGCTAGCTCGCGGTATTGTGCAAGTGCGGTTCGAATACCGCCCGACAACTTTTTGATGATCTTAGTTTGTGCGGCACCACCAACACGAGAAACCGAGATACCCGCATTCATCGCCGGGCGGACACCCGAGTTAAACATGTCTGTTTCTAAGAAGATTTGGCCGTCTGTGATCGAGATCACGTTGGTAGGAACAAACGCCGAAACGTCGCCCGCCTGTGTTTCAATCACCGGTAGAGCCGTCAATGAGCCTGTTTTTCCTTTGACAGCACCTTGAGTAAACGTCTCAACATAATCTGCGTTGACACGGGCTGCACGCTCGAGGAGTCGCGAGTGCAAATAAAACACGTCGCCAGGATAAGCTTCTCGGCCTGGTGGTCGACGAAGTAGCAACGATATTTGCCGATAAGCGATCGCCTGTTTGGTCAAATCATCATAGATGATAAGGGCGTCTTCGCCTCGATCGCGATAGTACTCACCCATGGTACAACCAGAGAACGGCGCTAAAAACTGCATCGATGCAGAATCAGAAGCCGTCGCTGCAACCACAATCGTGTGATCCATTGCGCCGTGCTCTTCGAGCTTTCGAACAACCGCCGCGACCGACGACGCCTTTTGGCCAATCGCCACATAAACGCACTTAATGCCGGTGTTTTTCTGGTTGATAATCGCGTCTACCGCAATCGCGGTTTTACCAATTTGGCGATCACCAATAATCAGTTCTCGCTGCCCGCGCCCAATTGGCACCATGGCATCAATGGCTTTCAGACCAATTTGCACTGGCTGATCGACCGACTGACGGGCGATAACGCCTGGGGCAACCTTCTCAATCGCATCCGTCATTGTTGTGGCGATAGGACCCTTTCCATCGATAGGTGCACCTAGCGCATCTACAACACGACCCTGCAACTCGGGCCCTACTGGGACCTCTAGAATTCGGCCCGTGCATCGGCACGTTTGGCCTTCGGCAAGGCTTTTATAATCGCCTAGAACGACGGCGCCCACAGAATCGCGCTCAAGGTTAAGCGCCATACCGTAAATACCGCCATCAAACTCTATCATTTCGCCGTACATCACGTCAGTTAGACCGTGTATGCGAATAATACCGTCAGTGACCGATACAATTGTGCCCTCGTTGCGGGCCTCACTGGTAACATCCAGTTGGTCAATGCGCTGACGGATGATGTCACTAATCTCAGATGGATTCAGCTGTTGCATGCTTGGTTCCTCAATCCTACGAATTCATTGCTTCGGCAAGCTTTTGTAAGCGGCCGCGCACAGAGCCATCGATCACCAGATCGCCAGCTCTAATCACCACACCGCCAATGAGATAGTCATCAATTTTAGTGTGAACGTTGATATCTTTGTTTAACAAGGTTTTTAAAGCCTTTTCGATGTCGCTAACCTGCTGCTCGTCTAACTCGTATGCAGAGGTCACATCAACATCGACAGACGCTTCAAGGTTCGCTTTAAAAGCGTCATACAACTGGTGGATTGCGGGGATTAATCCCAACCTGCGATTGCTCGCAACAACACCGATGAAATGTGCTAAATCGGTATCAGTTCCAACGCCAAGTAGTTCAACAAGGGCTTTCGCTAATTGTGCTGGCGTTTGGGAGGGTCCCGAAAGCAGGAGCGCCACTTTTGGGTCTTGCACCACAGCGGAGGCGCTAGCTAGATCTTTAGACCACTGATCTAATGCCGCTTTTTCACGCGCATACTCGAAAGCCGCTTTTGCATAAGGACGAGCCAGTGTAATGAGCTCAGCCATGATTAATGCAGCTCCGCCGTGACTTCAGCCACCAATTTCGCATGCGCTGCTTTGTCGACTGACGCACCAAGCACTTTCTCTGTACCCAAGAACGTTAACTCGGCGAGCTCGGCACGAAGTGCTGTTCGAGCTCGATTCGTTTCCTGCTCTAGCTCAGCTATGCCCGCCGCTTTCACCCGATCAGCCTCAACGCGAGCAGTAGCCTTTGCTTCCTCGATGAGGGTATTAGCTCGTTTGTTAGCAGCGTCAATTAAGGCGGCCGCCTCAACTTTGGCTTCTTTCATTTGCTCGACAGCGCGTTTTTGCGCCAACTCTAAATCGTGGCTCGCTCGATCGGCAGCAGCCAATCCAGAGGCGATTTTTTCGGCACGCTCCTGCATAGCGGCCATAATCGGAGGCCACACAAATTTCATGCAAAAGCCGACGAACACAACGAACGCCACCATTTGCCCGATCAATGTAAGGTTAATATTCACACCTAGCTCCTAACGTACTCGGAGCCCGCTATGCGAGCTCCTATGCTATCTAAGGTTCAGGTTTATGCTGCGGCGACTACGAAGATCAGGTACATCGCGATACCAACACCGATAATTGGAATCGCATCAACCAGGCCGGCACCCAAGAAAAAGGTAACCTGAAGCTTTGGTGCCAGCTCTGGCTGTCGAGCAGAGCTCTCTAGAAGCTTGCCGCCCAAGATACCCACGCCGATCGCTGCGCCCAAACCACCGAGGCTGATCATGATTGCTGCTGCAATGTAAACTAACTCTACCATTGTGTTCTCCTAAGGTTGTGGAACTAAAAATTAATGATCTTCGTGTGCCTGACTTAAGTAAACGATCGAAAGCACCATAAAAATGAAAGCTTGCAGTGTGATCACCAGAATGTGGAATACCGCCCAAGTGATCTGCAAAAGCCCGGCAGGAAGGGCCCACATGAGCCCGGCACCGAACAATGCCGCAATTAAGATAAAGACAATTTCACCAGCGTACATGTTGCCGAACAGTCGCAAACCAAGTGAAAACGGTTTCGCTAAGAGTCCGACGATTTCCATGAACAAGTTGACCGGGATGAACAAGGGGTGGTTAAACGGGTTCATTGCCAACTCTTTAACAAAGCCAAAACCCTTAACCGTTACCGAATAAAATAACATCAATACAAAAACGCCCACCGCCATTCCCATAGTAATATTGGGATCGGTTGATGGAACGATTTTCTGGTATTCAACACCCGAAATTAAGAACAGGTGTGGCACGAGATCGACGGGCACCAAATCCATTAGGTTCATTAAAAAGACCCAACAGAATATAGTAAGCGAAAGCGGTGCTATTAGCGGGTTTCGACCATGGAATGTGTCTTTGACAGTACCATCAACGAATTCAACGACCATTTCTGCGAAGTTAACGAATCCTGACGGTGTTCCTGAAGACGCTTTTTGCGCAACGCGATAAAATAACCAGCAGAAAATTAAACCAAGCCCCACCGACCACATCAAAGAATCTACGTGGATCGACATAAAACCCATTGCCGCAATATCTTGTGGTCCGTGAGCAAAAGTCCACTCTCCAGACGCACCAACTACCGTGCCATCAGCCTTCACAAACCCTTCTGGTAACTTGCCATAGGTCAGGTGCGTCAGGTGGTGAACGATGTATTCCGATACAGTTTGATTTTCGCCTGCCATATTCCGGTTCCACTTAGCTCTGTTTATGGGCGGTTACGGAGGCCCATATATTACCTACTGTAAACGCCACCATCATAACCAGAAAGCCTACAAAAACGCTTCCAGCTTGTACGTTCGGCAGCGAAAAAACAGCTGCAAATGCCACTGTGCTTAGTCCAAACTTTACCCAGACCGCTAGTATTACGTTTTGCGGCCTAAATGTCTCTTGTTTTACCTGAAACCCTTTTAGCATGGACCATGCTTGCGGGAGTGTCGCGACAAGCCATCCATAAAAGACGGCTTTAAATTCCGCTGCGTTCATTATGACCAGCAGCAGCAAACACGCTATCCCCGCACTGCTAGCAGCGAAAAAGCCTTGCCACATAATTCGGTGGTAACTAGTACTCGACATTTTACATCGCTTCGAGATCGGCTTTTAAGCGCGACGGGATTATAGAGATTAAGGGCTTAAGGTTCAACTTAGAGACGAGAATAAATCACGATTATTGTTGTTGTCTGCGTCTATTTGATATGAGCTAAAATACCATCGAGCTCATCTAGGCTGTTGTATGCCACTATCAGCTTTCCTCGACCTTTCCGGCCATGTTGAATTTTGACAGGTGCACCCAGCGTTGATGACAAGGTCGTTTCTAATTGTTTGATGTTGGCATCTGGCGCGGCGGGCGTTGGCTTGCCACGAGGCGCCTCGAGAAGGCGAGCGACCAAGGCGTCAGTTTCGCGAACCGTCATTCCTTTTGCTACAACAGCTCGTGCTGCGGCTGCTATTTGCTCGTGTGGAAGACCTAAAAGAGATTTTGCATGCCCGACATCAATGTCGCCTCTCTCAAGCAAAATCTGTGTTTCTTTTGGTAAACCGGTAAGTCTTAAAATATTGGCCACTGTTGATCGGGACTTTCCTACTGCCGTTGCAACTTCTGCTTGCGATAACTGAAACTCGGTTTGCAATCGGTGCAATGCGAGCGCTTCTTCCATGGCGTTAAGGTCTTCGCGCTGAATATTTTCAATCAGTGCCATCGCTAAAGCGGTTTCATCGCTCAGCTCTCTGATAAGCGCCGGTATCGTGTCGAGACCCGCCAGCTGAGTGGCTCGCCACCGACGCTCTCCGGCAATAATTTCATAGCGCCCAGTCGAAACTTCGCGCACGACGATGGGCTGCATGACGCCTTGTGCTTTTATACTTTGTGCGAGTTCGTCGAGCGCTTCGGGCGCCATATCTCGCCGCGGCTGATACTGTCCACGCTGTATCAAATCAACCGGTAGCTGTTTCAGTGCACCGTAGGTGGTCGAACCCTGGTCTTCTTCAGGCCCGTGATAGCTCTCTGATTGCTGAGATGCATTTCTTAATAGAGCATCCAATCCTCGGCCTAAGCCTCGTTTCTTTACGACCATCGCGTTTACCTATTTTGTGTTTGACGCCGAAGTAACTCTGATGCGAGCGCCAAATATGCCTTCGCGCCACTCGAGTACTTATCGTAGTACATCACTGGCATCCCATGACTCGGAGCCTCGGCTAAACGAATATTTCTTGGAATGACCGTTCTAAATACGGCTTCACCAAAGTGTTCGTGT
>CBFHJC010000010.1:0-24420 GCA_965656045.1 Aequoribacter sp. | reverse complement strand
ATCGTACCGACACACATTAAACAGGGTTCCAAAGTCGCGTAAAGAGTTGCTTGGGGTAGCCTATAGTTGCCCATCTCTGTGCATGCATCGCGGATTGCCATAACCTCAGCATGAGCGCTTGGATCATTTAAGGTGATGGGTTGATTATGACCGCGCCCAATAATCGTTTGGTCGAGCACTACGACAGCACCAACAGGCACCTCGTCTAGGGTCGCCGAGTCGCGCGCCAACGCAAGAGCGTGTTGCATCCAATGTTCGTCTTCAGATCGCATCGTGACCTCCTTCTGCGCGCGGTTCGTGTCTTCAAAGCGGGTCGTGTTAAACTTTAATCCATCAAGGTCAAGCGAGCTTATCCAGCAGGAGTTTAACACGTGTACGATTTTCGCCCAGAACAAAGCCCCTACTGGGCCCAGCTCAGTACCGCCGCTCTTGCTCCACAGTCACTGACCCAATTGTTTGCGAATGAGCCAAACCGTTTATCGCGACTCAGCATTGATGCTGCGGGCTTGTCGGCAGATCTCAGCAAAAACCTTGTTTCTCAACCTCAACTCGACTTGCTGCTGGCGTTCGCGGAGTCGTCCACTTTGGCGGAACATCGCGCAGCACTCTTCAACGCAGAAAAAATTAATGAGACCGAGGATCGAGCTGTGCTTCACCCTGCGCTCCGCGATTTTAGCCAACTCACTGGGATTGGCGTGGCAGCGCGAGCAACCATTGCCGAGCAGAGAGATCAACTGCTGACAGCAGCGCGAGCTGTCCGCTCTCAACAGTGGCGCGGCAGCTCGGGTAAAGCTATCACTGACATCATTAACATTGGGATCGGTGGCTCAGACTTAGGGCCGAGGATGGCGTACGAAGCGCTGCGTGAATATCGCAGCAAAGATATTAGAGTTCACTTTATTGCTAACGTCGATGGTGCTGAGATACGCACCCTACTTGCTCAGCTTAATCCGGAAACCACCCTGACGGCGATCGCGAGCAAAACCTTCACGACTCAAGAAACTTTACTCAACGCCAAAACGGCACTTCAGTGGTATCGAGACACCTTGGGCATCGACCATATTGCACATTCAGAGCACGTTGTAGCGCTCACCGCCGCGCCCGAAATCGCGCTCGCTTATGGCATCCATCCCGACCGGATCCTACCTTTTGAAACCTGGGTTGGCGGTCGTTATTCCTTGTGGTCAAGTGTCGGATTTGGCTTAGCCTGTGCGATTGGCCCAGAGGAGTTCATGAATCTCCTGTCGGGCGCTCACGCCATGGATATTCACTTTGCTCAAACCCCCTTTGATCGGAACCTCCCAGTTCTGATGGCTCTCGTTGGGCTCTGGTATATTAACTTCAAACAGTTCCCCACGGTCGCTGTCATTCCCTATTGCGAGCGACTAGGGCTATTAAGTGCCTACCTGCAGCAACTCGACATGGAAAGTAACGGCAAGAGTAGTCTTCGAAACAACCATCGTGCTGAAACGTCGACCGCACCGATTCTGTGGGGTCAAACGGGAACCAACGGACAACATGCGTTCTTCCAGCTCTTGCATCAGGGCACTCACGTGGTCCCCGTTGACTTTATTGCACCGCTCACTGACGCACTGTCTAACGTCGAGCACCACACCACCCTCTTAATGAATATGCTGGCGCAAGCTGCTGCTTTAATGACTGGAAAAGACGCCCCTGAACACGAGTATTCGCGTCACTATCCAGGCAACAAGCCGTCAACCCTGATCACAATGGAAACGTTAAACCCCCACTCTCTCGGGGCCTTGGTTGCGCTCTACGAGCACAAGGTCTTTGTTCAGGGATCGCTGTGGGGAATCAACTCGTTTGATCAGTGGGGCGTTGAATTAGGGAAGCAGCTTACGAACAATTTGCTGGGCAGTGGCACCCAGATGAGTTCGCTTGACCCCTCCACACAACATCATGTCGAGAGGGTCAAGCGGTACAATTCAGATCCGTCGTTATAGCTCTACAAAACACTCGCTACAGAGCACAGTTGCTTTAGGCTCTGACACATCCTCAAGGACTCCCAGAATACGAGCCGCGTAATCACCGTATGCGGCCACGGGTGATGCGACGCTGAGTGACACCCCTTTCTGTAGCTCTTGCAGAATCGCTACCCATTCAGAGGGTGATTTGGTGACATAATCGATCGAGTAAGACGATAATTGTGCCAGCTCCGCGGCTGAGGCAATCGCGTCTTCAAAATCACCAAGTTCATCGACTAAGCCAAGCTCGTGCGCCGCAGTGCCAATCCAGACACGCCCACCCGCAATTGATCGGATGTAATCGGGTTCCTTACTGCGCCCTTCAGCGACTAAGTTCACGAACCGATCGTAGGCAGTCGACGCCCACCGTGCAAACAGACCGTCTAGCTTGTCACTCATGGGTAACACGGGGCTCCAGTCTGCATGCTCCGCTGTTACCACACCATCGAAATTAATGCCGGCCCACTCAGTGACTCGTTCGAACGTAGGGAAGGCTACGGCCACACCAATAGAGCCCGATATGGTTGTCGGCTCAGCAAAAATCTTATCCGCCGACATGCTCACCCAAACACCACCCGAGGCGGCCACATCGCCCATAGAGACCACGACTGGTATTCCTTTACGCTGTGCTGCGGACACCTCATCACGAATCATTTCGCTCGCAATGATAGAGCCTCCGGGACTATTCACTCTCAGGACAATCGCCTTAGTCTCCTCTTTCGAGTAGGCCTTCCTTAACAGATTAGCAATGTCATCTGCACCTGCAACACCTGGCCCTTGGGGACCTTCTTGAATACCGCCCTGCACGAAAACGACGGCGATAGATTCTGATGCTTCCTCTTTTTCCGGATCAATCGTCTGCATGTACTCAGAATAACTGATGGTCGGATAGGTCTGGCGATTGTCTTTGGTCACTTCCCCAAATCGCTCCATCATATGCTCCCGAAACTCAGGGAAGTTCATGGTGCCATCAATTAAACCGAGGGATTCCGCCATTTCTAGATTGTTGTACCCAGCCTCGTCGAGAAGAGGTACAGAATAATCATCGGCCATCGTTTGAATCACTGATGTATCGACATCGCGCGCCGCTGCCATCGTTCCCTTCATGGCTGACCATATGGGATCAAGCATGGCCGTTCTCTGCTCTCGGTCCGCTTCACTCATGCTGGTACGCGTCAATCCTTCGGTAGCGGATTTATACTGCCCTTGCGAGTAATTATGGATATTAATACGCAGTTTATCGGTTAGCTCGCGCGTATAATCTCGGTATCCACCTAAACCTGAGATAGAGACCGCGCCCGCTGGATGCACATAAATCTCGTCAGCTTGTGCCGCCATCATATAGCTTCCAGTCCCGAGTGATCGGCTGTACGCAATGATGGGTTTCCCGGAATCTCGCAGCCGGCCCAATTCTTGCGCTACCGCCAGTGCTGTGGAAGGGCCTGTGAATCCTACATTACTGAAGTCAATCAGAACGCCAGCGAGCGTTTCATCGTCGGCGGCAGCACGCAACAGTCGAATTAAATCGCGTGTCTGCACTTGTCCTTCATCGGAAAAATCAAAGGGAAATTCAAACTCGTCTGCATAGACTGCCTGATCGAGCACTAGCCCTTTGGGTGCGATGGTCAGCACTTTGCCTTCAGCCGATAGCGCCTCAGGGCGATTAAATATTGATTGCGCGATACCAACAACGATTGCCATCACCAAACCAAACGTAATGACGTTAAGGACTACCGAACGCACAGCGGCCAAGAATCTGCCCACAGCACCAAAGAATCTTTTGGGGTGTATCTCCTCATAAACAAACGAAAAGTGTAATTGATACGGTCGCAGATGTCTGTTGCAAACATCTCATGGCGCACTCGCTTCGTCTCACAGCTCGGACGCATGTCAACGCAGAGTAACATATCGGAACACCGCAGCTTGGCTGCTCGCGATCCAAGCCTGTGCGTCAGAGCTGGATCAACTGGGTGGATCAAGTTGAGCCGCGCTGCTGGCGTTGATCCTGTACCAGCCCGCAACAGAGTATCTATCTCGCGAGGCCGGTAATACCTCGTGCGGAAAGATCTCGCTCAAAAACAACACCACCGTACCCGCTAAAGGCGTCACTTTGAGGCCAACTCGATCTTTTTGATCGCGGTAAAGCACGAGCTCCCCGCCGTCTTGCTGCAACCAGTCGTTATTCAGATACGCCACTATCGAGAGGACTCGATTGCTACTGCCGCGAAAAGCATCAAGATGCCGCTTATAGCGTGCACCCGGACGATAACGTGCGTAATGACTCTCGAACGAAAATAGACCCATGAAGAGTCTCTGATTGATTGCTAATCGTAAAGATTCCGTCCACTGTAACCAGGCAGCCCCGGCCTGAGTGTCTCCAACGATCCAACATACTTCATCTGACCGGATGAAATCGTTGCGCATGAAGTTCTTTTGCCGCCCTACCCCAGCCGTATTAAATTCCTCATGCGGCAGGGCAAAGACCTGCTCCTGAAGCGCAGAAATTAGATTAAGATCTAAACAAGACGGCTGTACGCTGAATCCCCGCTCGCTTAAATCATGGCACACTAAATCGGCCAAGCGTGGATCGACCGAGTTCGCGCGCTCGAGAGCATCGCTCGGCGAATCCTGATCGGGTGTCACTGATTGAATTGTGGGCTCCACTTACTGTGCTCGTGTCGCGAAAATGAGACTTAGTTTAACCGATAAAGAGACAGCCACGACAAGCACGAAATCCAAAGACCAAAAATACGGTAAGAAATCAGCTATCGCCCGCGACCAACATATCGCTTTTTTTGAACCGATTAAAAAAACCGATCGACTCATTCGAAATTAATCAATTCCACTCCAGGCCCACAGCGGCTAGAGTATGAGCTGTTTGTATAGGTGCCGCTTAGGCATTGATTCACATTAATACGAATCATCACTTATCCTCTGGAGGGTATAACAATGAAAATCCGTAAGTCTCCCCTAGCCGTCGCTGCAGCGGTGGCCATATCGCTGTCTCTCTCAGGCGCAAGCACGAGTGCGATGGAAGCGGCAAAAACCACCCAATTCTGGTGGCCAGACGCCATTAATCTTACCCCATTACGACAGCATTCACCGGTCTCTAATCCCTATGGCGCCGATTTTGACTACGCCGAAGAGTTCTCGAAGCTGGATCTTCAGACGGTTAAAGAAGAGATCGCAGTATTACTGACCGACTCCCAAGATTGGTGGCCTGCCGACTACGGACACTACGGACCTTTCTTCATCCGGATGGCGTGGCACAGCGCCGGTACCTACCGAATCAGTGATGGCCGAGGCGGTGCAGGTGGCGGTCAACAGCGTTTTGAACCACTCAACAGCTGGCCTGACAATGGCAACTTAGACAAAGCTCGACGCTTACTTTGGCCGATTAAACAAAAGTATGGTCGCAGCATTTCATGGGCTGATTTGATGGTTTTGACCGGCAACGTGGCGCTCGAGTCGATGGGCTTCAAAACCTTTGGTTTTGCTGGCGGACGCGCAGACGATTGGGAACCTGACTTGGTGTATTGGGGACCTGAAAACGAGTTTCTGGGCGACAAGCGATACCAGGGCGATCGCGAATTGGAGCGTCCTCTCGCCGCGGTACAAATGGGCTTAATCTACGTTAACCCAGAGGGTCCCAATGGCGTTCCTGACCCGCTGTTAGCGGCTAAGGATATCCGCGAGACGTTCGGCCGAATGGCAATGAATGATGAAGAGACGGTCGCGTTGATCGCGGGCGGTCACACCTTTGGTAAAGCACATGGTGCCGGTAAGCCAGAGGAATGCGTAGGGCCAGAGCCCACCGCAGCTGGTCTTGAAGAACAGGGTCTGGGGTGGAAAAACTCCTGCGGCAAGGGAAATGCTGAAGACACGATCACCAGCGGATTAGAGGGTGCTTGGTCTGTTAATCCAACTGCATGGACCACACAGTACCTAGACAATTTATTCGCTTATGAGTGGGTCCAAACACGCAGTCCTGCAGGGGCGATTCAGTGGATTCCCGCAGATGGACAAGCGGCTAACCTAGTGCCCGATGCACACGTAGAAGGCAAACGGCATGCGCCTATTATGTTTACGACTGACCTATCGTTGAAGATGGATCCAGCCTACCGCGCGATATCTGAGCGATTCCACAAGAATCCAGAAGAGTTTGAACTCGCTTTTGCAAAAGCATGGTTCAAGTTGACCCACCGAGATATGGGTCCCGCTGCTCGCTACATCGGCAACGATGCCCCTAGCGAGACATTGGTATGGCAAGACCCGATTCCCGAGGTGGACTATCGTGTTATTGGCGACCGAGACATTGCTAAACTCAAGCAAGCAATCCTCGATACTGGCTTGAGCACACAGGCGCTGGTTCGAGCGGCTTGGTCCTCAGCTTCAAGCTTCCGCGGCACTGATATGCGTGGTGGAGCCAATGGCGCTCGCGTTCGTCTGGAGCCACAAAACGGATGGGCGGCAAATACACCTGATGAACTCAGCACGGTAATAGCGGCTTTAGAGCAAGTGCAAGCCGACTTCAATGACAACGCTCGCAGAGGTAAGCAGGTGTCATTGGCGGATTTGATTGTGCTTGCAGGCGCCACCGCAATTGAGCAGGCTGCAAAAGAAGCGGGTTATTCTGTCACCGTACCGTTTTCACCGGGCCGTGCAGATGCCACTCAAGATCAGACCGATGTCGCATCGTTTGCGGTGTTAGAGCCAAATGCTGATGGTTTCCGAAACTACTACACTGACGCATCGTGGTCGTCGCCGGTCAAAATGATGATCGACAAAGCCAACTTGTTGGGCCTTACAGTGCCAGAAATGACCGTCTTAGCCGGTGGCCTTAGAGCTCTTGATGCCAACACGAGCGGTGTCAAACACGGTGTATTTACGGATCGCCCCGGCACATTAAGCACCGACTACTTCGTAAACTTACTCGATATGAGCACCGTCTGGTCACCAGCGAACTCAGAAGGTATTTACGAAGGTCGCGATCGAAGCACCGGTGAACTTAAGTGGACTGCGACACCCGTAGATCTGATGTTTGGCTCGAGCTCAGAGCTGAGAGCGGTAGCCGAAGTGTACGCGGCGAACGATGGCGGCGAGAAGTTTGTGAACGATTTCGTCGCTGCATGGGTGAAGGTCATGACTTCTGATCGGTTTGACATGAAGTAATACCAACGCTAGGTCCCAGTACTTATTGAGCGGCTCTTCGGGGCCGCTTTTTTTTGGTCCTTATTCGAGCCACTAACCGCTTAGTACTGGCAGGACTCGAACCACAATCCCCGTAAAAACAAGTTAATCAAACGAAACTGACCGCATAAGCCAAGTACTTAACAGCCCAGCTGGCCCCGCAATCTGCGCTTAACCCCCTCGGAGTACTTATAGACCGCTGCCAATCGCTGTCAGATTCCGCGCTCGCTTTGATCCGATGATGGTTTATTATAGGCGCAGCAGGATCACACTCAGCTTACAGGGGTAGAGTTCCGCGCCGCTCAACTGCCCTCATTAGCCAGAGATTACATATGCAACACGCTCGTCGAAATATCAGCTTACTCATCATCGCGCAGCTTATCTTCGTTTCTGGATCGGTTATTACCGTCACCTTTGGGGGTATCGTAGGTGCCAAACTTGCATCATCGCCGAATCTCGCCACACTCCCCGTGTCTCTGATGGTCCTAGGTACTGCGATTGGAACAATCCCCGCGTCGTGGCTGATGAACTTGTTCGGTAGACAAATTGGATTTATCGGTGCCGCGCTCGCAGCAAGCTTTTCGCTGTGGCTGGCCGCTGATTCAATTGCTCAAACTCGCTTTTGGCAGTACTGCCTTGCGACCGGCTTGATTGGTGTGTGTCTTGCCTTCAGTGCTCAACTCAGATTTGCAGCGGCCGAGAGTGTTGACGTGTCGCGGGCAGGACTCGCGATATCGCTGATTCTCGCGGGCAGTATCGGTGGCGCAATGGTAGGGCCAGAGCTAATAGCGCAGGGCAACACCGTCAGTGATAATGGTTTTATTGGCGCACTCCTACTCGCAGCTGTCTTATTCTTGATTGGCGCTGTTGTACTCTTGTTCCTCAAGTTACCGAAATCCTCCGATCAGGTAGCGCTCAACGCTGCGATGCCGAGCAGGAGTGTGTTCGGACTCTTGCAGAGTCCCCCATTTCTGCTTGCCGTCATCTCAGGCACTGTGGGCTATGGCGTTATGACCTACTTGATGACAGCCACCCCAGTTTCGATGCATGTGATCGATGGGCACAGTATGGAGGACACGGCTGCCGTCATCCGAGCTCATGTGTTGGGAATGTATGTCCCCTCTCTATTTTCCGGTTATTTGATCACCCGCTATGGTGAGCGAAACATCATCGGTTGGGGCGTAGCCATTTATATCGTCACCGTAGCTATCGCCCTGACTGGACAGGCTATTATGCACTATACCGCAGCCCTGATCCTTTTGGGCCTGGGTTGGAATTTCATGTTCGTGGGTGGTACGACACTGTTGATAAAAACCTATCAGCCCGAGGAACGCTTTAAAGCGCAGGCCATCAATGAGGCGGCTGTCTTTGGGACCTCGGCTGTCGGCAGTCTACTCGCAGGCGCACTGTTATCTCAATTTGGATGGACCCTGGTGGTGATATCCACCGTGCCAGCCTTGCTGTTGGTCACAGCACTATTGGTGCTGACGCCAACCCTCGCAGCAAGGACTCAAAAGTAAGAGCGCACCCATGAGGGCACGCTCTTACTCCAACCCTCGGTTGAATGACATAAGACTAAGAGAACTGTTCTCTTAACTTAAACTTAAGCACCTTGCCCGCTGGATTTCTGGGCAATTGATCGACGATATGTAAACCAAGCGGCAACTTGTAGCGCGCCAGTAAGGGCGTGGCGAATTCGCGCAGTGACTCCAATGTGAGGCTTGTCTTGGGGTTAAGCGCAACCACCGCAGTCACTGCCTCACCCCATTTAGGATCTGGAAGACCGATCACTGCAACTTCCGCAATATCTGGATGCTGATAAAGTACGCTCTCGACCTCTGCTGGATACACATTTTCACCACCCGAAATCACCATATCTTTGACCCGGTCACAGATATACAAATAGCCTTCTTCATCTAAATAACCGATATCTCCTGAATGAAACCAACCCTCGGCATCTATCGCTTCTGCAGTAGCCTCGGGACGGTTCCAATAACCCTTCATGATATTGGGACCCTTGCAGCAGACCTCACCTCGCTCTCCGACAGCAACCGGTTGATTTTGGCTATCAACAATCCGTAAGTCTGACATTACCGGAGGCAATCCAGCAGAACCGACTTTTTCAAGACAGCGCTCCGCGCCTAAGAAAGCCGAGAACGGAGACGTTTCTGTTAAACCATAACCCTGACAAAACGTAACGCCACGCTCTCCGTAAAGACGGATTAGAGGCTCTGGAACAGGGCCGCCACCCACGATGAACATCTTCACAGAGCTTAAATCGGCACTGCCAAAGCTAGGGTGTTGCGACATAAACAAGAACATTGCCGGCGCACCAAACATGTGTGTTACGCCATGCTCCGAAATGGCGTCTAAAGTCGCCGCCGGGTCAAAGTGACGCAGCAACACAAGAGGATTACCTGCCTGTAACGTGGCGATTGTCATCACGTTCAGTCCACCAATATGAAACAGAGGTGCCGCCGTCAACGCGACATCTCCGCGCGCACTCCCGAAGGCATAGGATGCATTCACATTGTTCCAGATTATGTTGCCATGGCTTAGCATTGCGCCCTTCGGCAACCCTGTCGTGCCAGAGGTATACATAATAAGAAGCGTTGTGTGAGCGTCACAGAAGACGGTATTCTCAAGTGGCTCTAGTTGACTGATCGCAGTCTCAAGATCGTTAAAGTTCTCGCAGCCGCCCTCAACCGAAAAGTAATGACGACACGGGAGCTCACTCCGCACGTCATTGATTGTTTCAGAGAGCGTGGCATCGGTAATGAGCGTGTGCACACCAGCGTCATTAATAATAAATTTCAGTTCCTGACCTGTTAAGCGAAAATTTAAAGGAACGAATACCGCGCCAAGTGAGATAGTTGCCAACATGGTCTCGAGAAACGCAGGCTGATTAAACCCCAAGAATGCAACCCGATCACCAATACAGACACCACTCTGCTTGAGCAGCCTCGCCAAGCGTCGGATCTTGTGCGCAAACTCACCGAAGGTGGATTTGTGGCCTTCAAAAATAAGGGCTGTTCGCTCTGGCGCAAGATCTGCCTGGCGTAAAATCTGTTTTGCTAGATTGAAATCTGGCTCTGGACGATGCATGACTTTTCCTCTTTATTTTTACTAAAAGCAAGGGAATTGGTTGGGATTGTGGCTCTATATTCGGAGGTGATGATAACAAGATTACTCAGCGAATGGCACCGCAGCGGCGCTGCTTAGACCTTGCGCATAGCGCGCTCGAACAATGTATCCTCGAGCCACACATTGAGCCATTTTCGCAATGCGGATAAGGATGTCTGTTGGTCAAACCAAAGGCGATCGACGTTGGCAAACTGGCGTACGAAAGGGAATAAACAAAGATCAGCCACACTCCTACGGTCTCCCATAAGAAAAGGCTGTTGACGCAGGATTGTATCCCATGAGTGCAGGCAATTGAGGGCCTCGGCACGGTAGTCGCTCTGAGAGGCATCGGGATAACCAACATGGTATTTATAGCGATCAAGCCAATACTTGAAAGGGCCATCGCAATCGGTAATCAGCTTTGCGGCTCGATCTTGATCACAGTCGAGCCATCCCTCCGGATCAGAGTGACTTAAGGCCCAGCTGATAATCTCTCGACTCTCATCAATGATCCAATCATCCGCTAACACGAGCACAGGAACCGTTGCTTTCGCTGAGAGCCTCGAGAGCTCCGCAGGCTTATTCTTTAAATCTACCTCGATCAGATCAAAGCCCACGTCGGCAGCTAGCAATGCCATTCTAGCCCGAATAGCGTAAGGACAGCGCCGAAAACTATACAACTTTGGCAACCCTTGCACTGCAGCTATCCCTATCCTTTCCTGCCTCACCAAACTCCCATTCCCGAGGGTGCCAGTTCAGTCAACGAATCGAGGAGCACGTCCTTCCATTTGCGCCATTACCGCCTCTATCTGATTCGGTCGTCCCATCACTGCCTCTTGCTCGATCGATTCCGCGAGGAGTAACTGTTCGTCAGTCGCATCTCCAAGAGCGTTGCAGATTGTTTTGCTGGCTCGAATAGCCTGCGGGTTTTTAGCTGCAATTACCTGCGCCAGAGCCATCGCAGCAGCTTTGGGATCTTCATCCACGTGCGTGGCAAAACCCATCGCTTGAGCCTCTATACCGGTGAACTCTTCATTAGTATAAATTAACTGGCGTAGTTGATCGTCTCGGACATTGCCGCGCCATAGGGGGAAACCACCCATGTCAGGTACGAGCCCCCAGCGCATTTCCATAATGGAACAGCGGGTTGCAGGATGAATAAACCGGATATCTGCACCCGACATGATCTGAAAACCACCGCCAAACGAGATACCGTGAACTGCACAAATAACCGGCATAGGCAATTTTCGCCAGCCCCACGCAACCTGCTGAAAGCTATTCGCTAACCCATGAGTTCGCGTCTCTAGAGTGCCGCTGGATTGATTTTGACTGGTGAAATTGCTCAGATCCAAACCTGCACAGAAAGCTCTACCCTCACCCTGCAAAACCACAACCCGAACATCATCTCGGCCTGCAAGCTGGTCAATGGTTCCGTTAATCGCTTCGAACATCTCGGGATCAAGCGCATTCATTTTCTCAGGGCGATTGAGCGTCACCAGAGCAATCTGATCACTCACTTCTACTCGCACTCTTTGTGTCATACCAACCTCTCAATCTAATGAATTTATTGCCCTTTTCGAGCCTGGTCACCGGTGGCTCGAAGCTCGAGTTCTGTCACCGAAGCGTATGAGGCTCGCCTTGGGCCGGAAGTCAGCCCGTTGTGCATCCCCCATCGAGCTCGAGAACCCAATCGCGGATCATCGATACCGCTTCAGTATGACGCAAAGCGCGGCCGATTTCAGGCATCATGACATCGGGAATAGTGCTTTCCAGGCGATGCACTAAAATCGAATCATCAGGACGGCCAGGCACGATATCGTAATTGCGATTACCCGTTCCTTTGCCAGCTGCAATCGGCAGTTTACACAACCCAAAAGCGGGCCCGAGCGCCGTAGCCGGATCCAAATGCAAACCAGATGTGTTAGCGGGGCCCTGTTTTGAATGACAATGTGAGCAATTGATATCGAGATAGGCGCGCGCTCTCGCTGTTAATGCCTGCTCCTGATCAGTCCAGTCAACGTTCTGGCCCCATTCTGACGACACTGGAGCGCCCTCTAAAATCCCTGCAGCCACCCAGTGATCAAGTTGATTAACCCCTGCTGTATCGAAGTGATATCGCTTGTTCAGATGCCTTACCTTTGGACCAATCGGGTGCAGCACCCGACTCTTTGCATCGATCCCATGACAGCTCGAACATTGGTTAACATTTGGAACCCAGTAGCTAAAATCTTCCTCAACTCCCGTATCGGTGACCATTGTCAGAGGCACAATATCGCCCGTGCGCTGAAGTGTGGCATCTGTCTGTGCCTCATTCCAACGGTACGGAATCGCATCCCACCCGCTCTCTCGTCTGACTAGAATACGTGTTTCTATCAGCCGAATCGCATCGACACCTAATTTGCCGGCAAGTAGCTGGGCACTGGTATCGGGCGCACGCCGCACATGCGTGGCGCCAATGGCGGTGCGAGGATAATAAAAAGTTTTGGTGATCACGGTGCCAACTGGGAACTCAAGCACATCGTCACTGCGATAGGCCGCGGCGGTCCCAGGTGGCATCCATACTGTTCTTAGTTTGTGTGCGTAATCAGTGAACAGAGACGACGCCAAATCGTAGGGCTCGACTGTATCCGCCAACACGATGCGATTATTCAAGACACCCACTTGACCCCAGTCAGACAGCAGCGGTGGGTTACCAGATACTATCGTTCGAGCCACCAAACTGGGCTCCGAACAGCTCCACAGAACAACAGATACGGCGAGTATCAAGCAAACTCGTTTCAACTGTACGACTAACATCACTTGGCTACAAAAACGCCAGGGTGACTGGGGCCAAAGACTCGAGTTCGCATCTCATATCGGCGCCGACTAAACTGGGACTCGTGAACCCATTTGGCGCGTCTGCGTTTAACACCTCTCCTTCATCTGAGATACAAATTCGGAGCGCTGAAGGCAGCTCGCCGTCAACGAACTTGTTTTGATCAATGTAGCCGTCGAATAAGACGTCGGGGAACCTGCCCCCAAACCCAAACATAGCCAGCTTGAGCGCCTTAAGATCAAGACCATCGGGCGTCTCACCGCCACCTGAGAACCGATTACCATAGACCCAAATACTCTCGGGATAAGCATCAAAATCTGGCTGCACTTCACTGTCGGAATAACCGGTCGTATGCAGACTCGAGATAATGATATTCGCGGTATTGTTATCGACCAGTTCATTGTTAAAAATCTCGACGCGATCATTTGAATTCACGAGGATCCCAGAACCGGCTGGCACCGAGGCTACCGGCGTGCCCGCATGACCAAAATTTTCGGTGTTATTGGCAACGACACGATTATTGAACACCCGAGTGTGATGGCCCGCTTGTGGCAGGTTGGGCATATTGAAAATCAAAATCCCACCCGTATTGTTAGTGGCCAGGTTACCGTACACATCTGCACCAATGGTATTTTCGATCTCGATACCCGCGACGTTCCATTCAGCTCGGTTGTTCCGGACCACCACATTACGAGATTGCCCAACATAGATTCCTGCATCACTGGCGCCGATCGCTATGCTGTCTTCAATCAACACATTTTCAGTCTGAACTGGGTACAGGCCGTAAGCACCGTTGTCAGTCGAGTAACCATTGGTCCATTCGACTCTGACGCCTCGAATGATAATATTCTTGCCGTTATTGACTTTTAGAGCATCGCCAATGGTATCTTCAATGGCCAAATTTTCGAGGGTAAAATCACTGGCTGTGACAAGCAGCCCCTCGGCACCAACAACCTGGTTTTTAAAGCTCAGTATGGTTTTGTCCGCCCCAGCACCCCGAATAGTGACGCCATCGGTTGTTAACATGAGGGATCGATCGAAAGCAAACCGACCTTCTGGAATCTCGATCACTTCGCCCGGTACCGCGTCGATGAGCCGCTCGATTAAGCGTCGCTGATAGTCTGAATCGGGCGTTTGTTGCTGTTTGTCCGTTCCTTCACAGCCGGTGAGCAACACGACGGCGGACAAACCAATTAACAGTATTATTCTGGTCATGAGCACGATAATCCCTAGTAAATTCAGGATTAGTTTTTCACAAGTGGGCACCCTTCGCAACGCCAGATAAAGCAGTCACCCCTCTGGCAAAAACTGACCCCGTTAGAATGTCATGCTTCAGCCCAAAAGTGACCGTGTTAAATGGCCATCCCTCAGCGAGGCGATCGCGCTTTGCTCGGGTTACGTGATCTTCGACCTCGGTTTGCTGGGCGTTGATCGGGTCGATGTGGTTTCGTTCCGCCCTTTGGAGCGACTTGCTGACTCTGTTTGATTTTTGTTCCCGACGCCGGTAAATCGTGTTCCGGCTCGTAGCCGTCTACAACTTCACGCGGAATGGGTCGTTTGATCAATCGCTCGATATCCTGCAGTTGCTTGAATTCATCAGCGCTGACAAGCGATACCGCCTGCCCACTAGCACCAGCCCGACCGGTGCGACCAATTCGGTGTACATAGTCTTCTGGCACATTGGGTAGATCGAAATTAACCACCTGGGGTAATTGATCGATATCTAATCCCCGAGCAGCAATATCGGTCGCCACCAGCACTCTCATCTCCCCTGCTTTAAACCCAGCCAAGGCTTTTGTGCGCGCCCCCTGGCTTTTATTGCCGTGGATCGCGGTTGCTGTTAGCCCTGCCTTTATGAGGTACTCAACCAACTTATTGGCACCGTGCTTCGTTCGTGAAAATACCAGTACTTGATTCCATTGGTTATCTACAATCAAATCGACCAGCAAGGCAGGCTTTTTCTTTTTATCGACGGGGCACAGCCATTGTTTCACCGCGGCAACTGTTGAATTCGGCGGGGCCACTGAGACTTCAACAGGGTTATTCACCAAGCCTTTAGCGAGTTCCCTAATCTCGTTGGAGAACGTTGCTGAGAATAGAAGGTTTTGACGTCGAGGCGGCAAGGCCTTGAGAATACGCTTAATGTCATGGATAAAACCCATGTCCAACATCCGATCAGCTTCGTCCAATACCAGTATTTCCAGGCGTTTGAACTGGATCGCATTTTGATTGTACAGATCCAGCAATCGGCCCGGCGTCGCTACCAGTACATCTGCACCCCGACGTAATCGCATCATCTGTGGGTTTATTTTAACGCCGCCAAAAACAACCTCAGATCGCAGCGATAAATTGGCGCCGTAACTGACAAAGTTCTCGTACACCTGTGCTGCCAACTCACGCGTCGGCGTGAGGACCAGCGCGCGCACCTGATTACCACCAGCTCGCTCACCCTTCGCTAACAACTCGAGCATAGGCAGAGCAAAGCCCGCTGTTTTGCCTGTGCCTGTTTGAGCTGCAGCCATAATATCTTTGCCCTGCAGAATCACCGGTATGGCTTTTGCCTGGATGGGAGACGGCTGGGTATAGCCTTGTTTTACTATCGCGTCGAGCAGAGGCTTCGATAAGCCCATTGTGTCAAATGTCATATGAGAGGTCTGATTTCACTGATGTACGAGGTTAAATGAAGCGCGGAGTCTAAAGGATCGCCGCTCAACAAGCGACTTTATTCGAGCTTCGAAGCCTATCGGAGGTCGAGACTCTGGAGACCCCCATTGCTTGATGGCCCAAACTCAATAAGTCGACCGGTTCATAGACCGTTCAAAAAAGGCGCAAATCACTGTCCTCGCTATACAGAGCGACATGGACTGTGGCAAACTACGAAACTTACCGTTTTCAATAACCTGGATACCTAAAATGCTAAATTCATCTCTGACTGCACTCTCGTCTAATCGTCCCAACGTGCAACTTAAAGCCAGTTTGCAGGCAAGAAGAGCGCTGTTGATTTGTTTTATTCTATCTGCTGTGGGCGGTTGCGCGGTGGGATCAAACGCCCTGCGCTATGAGCCAGACACGAAAATGGTCGTTGAGTTTATGGCATTCGATTTACCCCTGCCCGATAGCGCTGAACTTGATCTTGGAGGCACGGTGGTCGCCGGATCAGGAGAGAACTGGTCAGGACGCATCGCTCTGGTCGATAGCCAAACACGAGGCGAGTTGCTCCGATTTTTCGCCGAGACTGGAGTTGAAGCGGGCTGGACGCTTCGTTCAACGACAGTTTCCGACCGTATGACCTTGGTACTCGAGAAAGACGAACGTGTCGCCTCGATCGAAATCGGTGGCTCGAGTCAAGCCGGCACCGTCGGACTATTTGGCACAGGCGGGGGTAGTGATGGCAGAACTCCTGTAAGCATCACCGTGAATCATAAAGGTGCCGTCGAAACACAACGCCCTTTCAGCCCAGGTGCGTTCACGTTGCCAAACGTGTTGCCAGAATCAAGCCCAACGCTCCCGCTCAGCACACCTGAATCCACTTCCGGCGGGCTGTAACTGTTAGAGTCCCTCAACGTTTACCAAGCTAAGTGAGGGCTCATCGAGAGCCCTCAAGTGTCAGAGCTCATCTATCGCACTCTACCTTGCAAACCACTTAACCCGTCCCGCACCCCCCATTCTTTTCAGCTGCTGCTCGCTCCATGTAATTACACCACCCCGTTGTAGCTTTTTGTTTAAGCGACTATAATACCCCCCATGGGTATAAAACTAATGGCTTTCATTCTCTGCTTCGCCACCTTTTCCGCACAGGCAAGGCCCATTTCATACTCGGGGGGCACCACTTTAATGGCATTCACCGAGGCCAATAAAGACTCCGTTTATCTGCACTATTCACCCACTTACCAGTATTCAATTGGCGTCGAGGGTATAAATGACCACTTTCTGGACCAACGCTATTCCCATTTGCGCCTCACTTATTTGGTCAACAGAAAAAATACTGCTCGCTCACAGCGAAACCTCTACTTTCAGACGGGCATTAACCCCACAGATCTTGCGAACCATTTTTACGGCGTCAATGGCGACTGGGAGACACGGCGCTGGTTTACTGGCTTTGGCTACAAAGAGACCAAAAACAGCCTAGAAGACTACACTGACCAATACGTTCAAGTTGGGGTCGCGCCTTATCTAGGTGAATTTGGAGATTTGCACACTTGGCTTATGCTGAAAACCAAAAAATCTTCGCTGGAAGATGAATGGGCTACCTTTCCTGTCTTGAAGTTCTTCAAAGGGAACTTGTTGATTGAGTTTGGCTATCACGAGAAAACAGAGTGGGATGCCCACATAATGTATCGATTCTAAGGAGCGTTTATGAAAAGACTACTAGCATTGTTCATCATGACTGCTGGCCCAAGCTGGGCCGACAACCACGATCACCACATGCAGCACTCGCACGAGGGTCATGTGCACGAGACCGCGGTGACCGGCGAGGCTTTAGAAGTAGACAGCAAGCGTTTTGATGCGTTCATCAGCGACTTAAGTGGTGTTCAGATTGCGGTCGTGAGTGTTAACGGCATGGTATGCGACTTCTGTGCAAGGGGCATCGAGAAAACTTTCCTGAAAGATTCATCAGTCTTGAAAATTGATGTTGATCTCAACCAAGGCAAGGTTTTAGTTGCCTACGCACAAGATGTCGTCGTTGACTTTCAGGATATTGAGCGCAAAATTTTAGCCAACGGACAGAATGCAACCGGGCTGCAAGTCGTCAACTTGTGAAGGGACCCACAATGAATGAAAAATCGGCAAATTTTTTGTCACTGTTTGCATCGTCATCAACCCTCATCTGCTGCGCGCTGCCAGCTCTCTTTGTCGCTCTTGGCGCTGGCGCAGCATTCGCCAGCGTTGTGTCCGCCCTGCCGTTTTTAATTGTGCTGTCGCAATACAAAGTGGCAATCACACTATTCGCGCTCGTTATGATCACCCTTGCCGGATACAGTCACTACGTCACCTATCACAGCCCCTGTCCAATCGATCCTGAACTTG
Source organism: Aequoribacter sp. (assembly GCA_965656045.1). Taxonomy (GTDB): domain Bacteria; phylum Pseudomonadota; class Gammaproteobacteria; order Pseudomonadales; family Halieaceae; genus Aequoribacter. The sequence goes on along the minus strand of CBFHJC010000010.1, from coordinate 6,279 downwards.
GCAGATTGTGCCAACAAACTCGCAGACGATCGCGCTACGTCTACTACGCATCGGTCCTGCTATTTTTGTTTGCGAGTGTATTCACTTACCTGGTGCCAAAATTCTTATGACAGAGCACAAGCATCCTTGCCACAGCGATCAATTAGTCCGACTGAAACGAGTTGAAGGGCAAATACGTGGGGTCGCGCGCATGATTGAGGAACAGAAGTACTGCGTAGATATTCTCAATCAAATAAAAGCAACAACGAAAGCATTAGAAGCCGTCGAGCGTGCCATTCTGAAGACCCATCTGCGCGCCTGCATCAAAGACACGCTCAGCAATACGACGGACTTCGAAATCAAATTGGAGGAGCTCATGACGACACTCAAACGTTGACTACATTCCCGTCTGGATCTCCAAGAGTCGTCTCAATATGGCTATATACAGAACAACAACCGCCACCTACTGTGGCTTTTGCTCCTTCGTTGCCAACACCAACAAACCCGCCATTATCGCTAAGTTCTTGATGAAGTTCTGAGTCTCGTGTGCTTGTGACGGATCGCCCGATAAGCTCCAAAAGTTATGGATATAAACATTAATAACGAGCGTCAAACCCGCTAAAACGAGAGCACTCAATCGCAGATGTCGGCCGGCAATCAACAATACTCCGCCTCCGATTTGCACGAGGATTGTCATCGGCAACAGAATTTCGCTTAGGGGAACCTGCTTGCTCACCATCAGATCAAGCGTACCGCTATAACCCGCAATTTTTGATAGTCCGGGCACCAGGAAGTAGAGTCCTAACAGGGTTCTACCCAACACAAAATAGGCTTTATCGTAGCGCTGCAACAAGACCATAACGATACTCCTCAAAACGATTAGGCTAACACACTCTGAAGCCCTCGGCGCAGATGATCTACCAGCAAAAATCAAATCAAAATCACCGGGCTGGGTTCTCGGCTAAATTGAAGCGGCTGCTTGACACGCCACCCATCGCAACCAACAATGCAAACTCAATTTTTTGCCTATAAGGAATCAAACCATGCCACGTATGAACCTAGAGGGAAGCTCATCAATTGTGACCGGTGGTGCATCCGGTATTGGTGAAGCAACAGCCCGCCAGCTTGCCGCCGCAGGATCCTATGTTGTTATTGCCGACCTCAACGAAGAAAAGGGAAAGCAGATCGCTGAAGAAATTGGTGGTGTCTTTGTTCGATGTGACGTCACCAAAACAGAAGATGCCGATGCCGCCGTTGCCGCTGCTATTGCGCACGCGCCACTGCGGGCATGTGTTAACTCGGCAGGCTTGGGTAATCCTGGACGCACTATAGATCGAAGCAACCAGCCGCTTGATTTAGACAAGTTTAGCTTCGTTATTCAAGTGAACCTGATTGGTACTTTCAATGTGCTGAGCCGTGCAGCAGCGGCAATGGCTACGCAAGAGCCCCTAGATGAAGATGGATGCCGAGGTGCGATTGTCAATATGGCCTCAGCGGCCGCATTTGATGGCCAAATCGGCCAAGCGTCTTATTCTGCCTCCAAGGGTGGCATTGTTGGCATGACTCTCCCTATTGCGCGCGATTTGAGCTCGATCGGTGTTCGCGTCAACACTATCGCTCCCGGCCTAATCAATACGCCCATTTATGGTGAGGGTGAGCACGCCGAGGCCTTCAAAGCACACCTGGGACAATCAGTATTATTTCCAAAGCGTTTGGGCACTGGCGAAGAATTAGCGTTTGCCGTTATGGAATGCATTACCAACCCTTATTTGAACGCAGAAGTCATCAGGTTGGACGGTGGCATCCGAATGCCTCCGAAGTGAAGACAACTGACTTTGACTGAGGTCGGTAAAAAACCCCACCCTCAACAGTTGATAACTGAGTAGGAGACCTAATGGTGAGTCAATCCCCACTGATCGGCGCACCATTAGGCCCGACCATGTTGAAGCTAGGCATACCGGGTATTATCGGCGCCCTGCTCACATCATTACCGGGCTTAGTAGAAGCGACTTTCCTCAAGAGCGCAGGCTCAGAGGCTCTCGCGGCTGTCGCTTTGGTTTACCCCTTAGTCATCCTCGCTGGGATGTTCTCTGCAGGAGCTTTTGGCGGCGCGATCAGTGGCTTTATCGCTCGGGCCCTGGGTGCCGGAGACCATGCGCAGGCCAATGGTATATTGGTTTGCGCTGTGTTGATCTCCATCGGACTTGGCGCTCTCATGTGGCTATTCGTTATTGCAGTTGGGCCACTCATTTACGAAGCAGCCACAGATAATCGAGCAATCTCTGAGGCGGCGCACTACTATGCCACCATTCTGTTCCCCTTTATTCCCTTGTTCTGGCTAATCAATATGCTCTCTTCGGTATTGAGGGGGGCTGGCGATATGATTAGACCCGCATTTGTCGCAGCGTGTCTCCTAGTAAGCTACAGTCTGTTTGCTTGGTGGCTAATACCGTCTCATGATGTGGCAACCAATGAGGCCATTCGCCTTGCAGCACTCGCCATGGTCGGTTCCTACTGCGCAGCGTTCGGTGCAACCATTTATTTTATAACGCGCAACACACAAGCGATTCGCTTCAGAGTTCATGATTTCAATATGGCTCTGCTCGTGCGCATTTTGAAACAAGGTTCGCTCGCGGCAACACAATCGTTCATGACCGTTCTTTATGCGCTGGTGACCACTCTGATTTTCAGTCGATATGGTACCGATTGGCTCGCTGGCTATGGATTAGCAGTGCGCCTAGAGCTCATCATGATCCCCATGGTCTTCGGGATGGGCGCTTCTCTGATCGCAATCGTTGGCGCCTATGTCGGTGCTCAGCGGCGCGCGGAGGCTATTGCCATTGCATGGCAAGGTATCCTCATCAACGTTGCACTGATGGGTAGTATTGGTCTCGCTCTCGCGCTCATGCCAAACCTTTGGTGTGACCTGGTAGGTAGCGATCCTGCGGTCATTGGTGCGTGTTCAAAAAGTCTGCAATTCATTGCGCCCACATACGTATTTCTTGCTCTAGGGCTGAGCTGCTACTTTGTCAGTCAAGCACTGGATACGCTCGCTCTCCCAGTATTTGGGTCTTTCATTCGTCTCGCTATCGTTGTTTCAGGGCTCGTATGGATCACACCCGAAACCGGGATCAGTGCTGCACTAGGCTTGGTTGCCGTCGCAGCAGCCTGCTATGGTATTGTGGTTGGGCTTGGACTCAAACTGGGACCTTGGCGCACTGAGTTAGGTAAAATTTAGCGTCACGTAGTCATGATCACCGGCACATCGGAAGCAGCGATTGATGAACATTGGCAAACTCTTTGGTACAGCGGGTGTCGTGAGCACGGCGATGCTCTGGGGATGTACCCTACCCGCTCCTGACACCCCTATTTGGCAGCCCACAGCTTCTGCTAATACCCCTCTAGATTCGGCGATATCTCAATGTCGTGAGCAAGCTGAACACAGTATTACTGCTCTTCGCAAAAATCTCACTACGTCGCTTAATATCAAACAAAGCCAATGCCAACGCTCACTTAAGTTAAGTGCCGATTCCAAGACCACCTACGTCGATAATGGTCTTGGTGGACTGATGCTGATCGATGACGACTTCATTGCTGATCAGTGCACGCCAAGCAGGCAAGACCTAGCCAAACTGGAAGCTCAGGTCGCACGCGAGCAAGATGAGTTGCTAACGCTATGCATGCAAAGCAAGGGTTATCAACGTTTTTAACAATCTCTACTTTGAACTTCACATAAAAAAACCCAATCGAACTCGACTGGGTTTTTCACTATCGTGTCTGGCGCGCTCCAATCGAATTGGAACACAACCAACCAATTGCTAACGCTTAACAGATGACTTAATCGCTCCCTCTGTGGCCTTGCCATAGGGTGGCAATAAGCCCGCGAGCTTGCCAATGTTCACCCGAGTCGGTTGACTGTAAATCGACTTGGCATGACTAAAGGTTTTGAACCCTTCAACACCGTGATAAGCACCCATTCCGCTTGGACCCACGCCACCGAAAGGCATATCCTCTTGCATGATGTGCATAATTACATCGTTGATACAAACGCCGCCTGAAGTTGTACGGGTCAAAAAGGTCTGCTCTTCACTGGCATCTTTACCAAAGTAATAGGCTGCCAGAGGACGGGGATTGTTGTTAATGTGAGTGATTGTTTCGTTGAACTCTTTATAAGTCCGAATCGGCAGTAAAGGCCCAAACATCTCTTCTTCCATACACTTTGAATCATTGGGCGGATTAACGATCAAGGTGGGTGGCATCTTACCAGCGCTATTGCCCTCAAAATTTTCGTTGGCAGGATTCAAAGGCACAATGCGACAGCCCCTCTCGACTGCGTCTGCGAGGTAACCATTCAATCGCGAAACATGCCGCTCATTGATCACAGCGGTATAATCAGGATTGGCTAACAACGTGGGATACATGGCCGCCACAGCTTGAGTTGCTAGCTGAATAACGTCGTCAAGCTTCTCTTCTGGCACTAAAAGATAGTCAGGTGCCAAACATATCTGGCCAGCGTTCAGTGTTTTTCCTAGCATGACCCGCTCGATGGCCTGCTTCAAATCAGCTGTCCGTGAAATCACGACGGGCGACTTACCACCTAACTCCAGTGTGCAGGGCACCAAATTTTTTGCGGCTGCAGCCAAAACGTGACGCGCGATGCTGGTGGCGCCGGTGAAGATCATGTGATCAAAAGGAAGCGAGGTGAAAGCCTGCCCTACTTCAGGGCCGCCCACAACGGTTGCCACTTCAGTCGGATCGAACGCTTCAGCAATCATTTCCGCAATCAGATCGGAGGTAATCGGCGTGAACTCAGATGGCTTCACAATAGCTCTGTTGCCCGCTGACAATATGCCCGCTAATGGCTGAAAGACCATCGACACTGGGAAGTTCCATGGTGCGATAACTCCAACAACCCCCTTGGGTTGGTACTCAATCCGAGAACGACCACCCAATAAATTCAGTGGAAATAAGGTTGGCCGACGATCTGGTTTCATCCACTGTGCCATGTGCTTACGACAATGTTTGAGGGAGCCGATTGATCCGGCGACATCGGTCATCATATTGACACTGCGGGGCCGACAGACAAAATCCTCGTTCATCGCCTCGCTGACACGATCTGCATACTTAACTAGGACATCGATAGCGCGATTGAGGCGATCTTTCCGGACTTCGAGGGTTACTGCACCCTCAGCCAAGTAGCTCTCGCGTTGCTGTTTCAACAAATCGTGCATTTTTTGTTCAGCATCAGGGCTGATTACCACAGGTTGAGGTGCGTTCACATTGAGCTCCTTGACATCGTCAAATTATTTGCTATGACCCGAGTTTAACGCGGACTTCAGGAATTAAACACCCTTTTTAGGGGGTTCTATTGCGCCAATCTGATATACAGGAATAGCAATTGGCGGACTAACGAGCTCACCAGCTCACGACCTAACAGACCACCGAGCCACCGAACAGCCGAATCAACAGCTGAGTGATCGACCATCCCTACTCTCTCATTTCGCCGCCGGCAAGTAACCCCACGCAGGCGGAGGCTCTTCAACAGGCTGGCTTAAGTCCACATGCACAATGAATGAGCGATTCGGACGTGTCAGCTGATAACTCAAGATATCAACAGAGGGAAATCCTAGCCGCCAGGTGTTCTGAGTTGAGACGGCTAAACCTGTCCGCTCAAACAGAGCCTTACTCGCCGCATCGGCAGGAAAGGATTGCAAGCCCTCGGTGCCATCTTCGGCGGTGTGTCCACCATAAGGCGACACAGCATCAGCACTACCATCTTGGTGCAAATGGATATGCTGAAAATTCAGGCCTTCGGCAGTGCGTTGCAGTACCCACGTACGCGAGCGATCCTCGCCCACATGTAAAGGCATACGCAGCGTATCTGCTTCACAATCCCTGATATGCAGCACCAATGGTTGATTCCAAGCCTCGCTCGGCTGGTCGTCTTCGACAATATGCGCTGCGAAAGACTGCCCGCAATACCCCAAAAAACGATCAAAGAAAACGTGCTGCGGGTTGAGAGTCTCGGTGGGCTGACAGGCAGACAACACGCTCAGACTTGCAATAACAATCCATTTGGACGGATGAGAGTTATTCAAAAGTAGGCCCTCTACAATGCGTGATTTAACTGTGCCACAACCGAAGGTGGAGCGCACGCTCAAAAGTGCCCTCCTCCTGGCGACAATGGATTATGTGTCCATAAAACGCTCTCGAACGATAACGATGGAGAAGAGATAGACCCGACGCTTTGCGCGTCTTTAATAGGAACCTGTCCACGTGAGCGATACGGTATTGACATCA
>CBFHJC010000009.1:0-24712 GCA_965656045.1 Aequoribacter sp. | reverse complement strand
CGGTAAAGGAATAGCCGTAGAACTTTAGGAGTTTTGCTCTGCCGACCACATCAATGTCGTAATGACCGCCAATGAATCGTGCGGTCACGTCTTCTGTAAAAATAGTCTCTAACCCAGCTTGATCACCGGTATCTAGAAACCTGAAATAACGGGCCTTTAACTGCTTTATCAGCTCAATCGACTCTAAATCTAGCATGGCTTAATCACTGTATTGGTTGATATGTTTGGCGGCTTGATACGCCATGGTCATCGCCGGACCCAAGGTAGCACCGGGGCCGGGATAGGTAGGTAATAAAGCTGCGGAACAGTTCCCAACGGCGTAAAGGCCCTCAATGACACCACCCGCGTCTGCTTTAACCTGAGCATCAACGGTGGTATCGAGTCCACCCAGAGTGCCAAAATCTCCCGCATCAATACGCATAGCATAAAACGGTGCTTCATCGATGGTTGCCAAACAGGGGTTGGGCTTGATGGCCGGATCGGCATAGTAGCGATCATAGGCGGAATCACCCCGACCAAACTCTTCGTCTTTGCCTGTGGCCGCATAGTGATTCATCTTGGTAATCGTCTCTTCTAGCCCGTCGGGATCAATACCCAAGGTCTCAGCCAGCTCACGAATCGTAGATGCTTTTGCAACAAAGCCCGTCTCGAACCATGATTTTGGGATGGTCCAATCGGGTTTCATGGCGGCGGTCATGAGGGGACCGGCGATATAGGTCCGTCGGAATCGGGCATCAAAAATATGATATGCCGGTGCACATGGGTTGTCATCGGTATGTGCTTTGAACAACTCTTTTTGAAACGCCATGTAGTTTTGCGATTCATTCGCAAATCGGCGACCTGCTTTATTCACCACGCAAGAGCCGGGGAATGATTTTTCCATAATACTTAATCGCGGCTGCGGCTCGCCTGGAACGCAGACAGTGGTAGTCCACCAAGCACCATTCATGAGACGCGTCTTAGCACCCAGACCCAACCCAGCAATAAGAGCATCTCCCCGGTTGGTCTCGGCGCCGGCACTCCATTCAGTGTTGGTTGGGGCGGGTAAATACTGCTCACGCAAGGCCTGATTTTTTTCAAAACCGCCAGAGGCCAAGATCACCGCTTTACGCGCCTCGACTCTGATCTCTTTGCCGTCTTGTTCAATGACCGCGCCAACCACGCGACCCTCTTCAACCACCAAATCTTTAAAACCTGTATTGAGCTCAATGGGGATATCACGTTGTTTCACACTCAAGAAAAGCCGGCCAACGCCTGCGGAACCACAGCATAAACGACGAGAGATAGGGGTGCGAAGCCGCCAAGGAATGTCAGAGATATAATCCCAGATCATTTTACCCAGCAGCTTAATCCAGCCGGGCATTTGCACCATCAAAACCTGGGCCTCGACCTGAGTGAAGTGGATAACACCAAACATCCGCATCATGTGGTGGGTGTAGCGTAATTTTTTATAGTCAGCACCAAGCTCAGAAGCCATAAATGGCGCTGGCTCAAGTGATCGGTGTCCCTCTTTAGCGCCAGGGACATTGGTGTAATAATCAGGGTAGTGATCCAGAGACTCGTATCGAACCGGCGTTCTATCATGCAGGAATCGGAGCATCTTTGGGCCATTTTGGAGATAACTCTCGATGAGCTCCTCTGGCACATCCTCACCGTCGAGTGTTTGCCGCAAATACTCACGCGCTTCGTCAAGTGAATCACTGGCGCCAGCTTCTTGTGCGTAGTGATTGCAAGGGACCCAAATACCGCCACCTGAAGAGGAACTGGTGCCACCGACTTTATCGGCTTTGTCGATCACAAGAATGTCTTTGGTGCCCATCTCATAATTACAGACGGCCGCTGTTAATCCACCGTTGCCAGTACCTACTACCAATAGGTCGACGGATCTATCCCACTGTTGACTTGCCATATCCTCTACCCTCAATCAATCGCCTGACTTTGTGATTGTCTCGTCTTGTCGCATCGTTTGGATCAGGCGCCCTTTCAAACAGTCGCGCCTGTTTTTAGGGGTGCTGGCTCGACACGGACAGCACCTCGCCTGTCATATAACTGGCATAATCAGACGCCAGAAAAATCATCACATTCGCCACTTCCCAAACCTCGGCGGCACGCCCAAAAGCCTCTCTCTCTGCCAGTTTCTCGAGCAATTCCGGCGGTGTCGTCTTCTTTAGAAATGCATGCAGAGCGATACTTGGCGACACGGCATTGATCCGAATACCAAAGTCCGCAGCTTCAAGCGCGGCACAGCGTGTGAGCGCCATTACGCCAGCCTTGGCCGCGGCATAGTGGCATTGCTCTTTTTGAGCTCGCCACCCCAGAACCGAGGCGTTGTTAACGATGACACCGCGGCCCCGAGGCTGCATCACACGAAGCATAGCTCTCGTCATTCGCATAGTCCCGGTGAGGGTAATATCCAGCACCCGATCCCATTCTTCATCTGTCATGTCTACCAGTAACCGCGTGCCGCCTAAACCCGCATTGTTGATAAGAACATCAACGCCGCCTGTGACTTCCTCTGCATGCTCAATGAGCGCCTGTACCTCGGCTTCTTGGGTGACATTGCAGAGTGCGCCCGATACCTTACAGGCGGGATTTAAACCCTGTAGGGTCTCGACCGCTTGACTCAGACGTCCTTCATGCACGTCACTAATTACCAAGGCACGCGCACCCTCTTCAACGGCTTTTTGGGCAGCCGCAAAACCAATGCCTGCACCCGCCGCCGCGGTAATCAAAACCGCCTTGTCGGCTAGCAAATTGTGACCCGGCACATACTCAGGTACTTGTTTCGACATAGGGGTTCCTTTGTTAATGGGAGCCTCGCGGCTCTCTCGGCATGCCCAACGCGCGTTCAGCAATTAAATTACGTTGGATTTGATTGGTGCCACCATAAATTGTGTCGGCACGAGTAAACAGGAATAAAGACTGCAATCGACTCAGCTCATAGGGCTCTGCACTTAACAACTCAGCTTCTGGACCCAGAACATCCATCGCCAGCTTGCCCAAGTTACGGTGCCAACTGGCCCAATACAATTTATAGATCATGGCTTCTTTCTGCAGAGATCCGTCTTCGCCACCAGACATCATGCGCATACTGTTATAGCGCATGATTTTTAAACCAATATGCGCGTCGGCGAGACGCTGGCGTATCATGGGATCTTGCGCGGCACCGTTATTCTTCGCCAAGGCGACAATTTCATTCAGTTCCGATTGAAACAACATTTGCTGACCCAAGGTGGATACGCCGCGCTCAAAACCGAGCAGCGCCATCGCAACTCGCCAGCCATCGCCCGGCGCACCTACGATATCATCGGCATCACACACGGCCTCGTCCAAAAATACTTCGTTAAACTCTGCCGTCCCTGTTAGCTGATGAATAGGCCGGATAGCAACGCCAGGTTGATCCATTTTCATCAGGAAAAACCCAAGGCCTTTTTGCCCCTGACTCTCGGGATCGGTGCGCGCAATAACAAAACAGAAATCCGACTCATGCGCCAGTGAGGTCCATACTTTTTGACCACTCAACAGCCACTTGCCGGACGACTCGTCAAAGCGTGCCTTCGTTTTCACATTCGCTAAATCAGATCCAGCACTGGGTTCAGAGTAACCCTGACACCAGAGCTCTCGTCCCGCTTTAATACCGGGCAAATACTTATCGCACTGCGCTTGCGTGCCGTAGGCAATCAAAGTGGGGCCGGTGAGTGTCTCGCCAATATGCCCGACACGGCCGGGCCCGCCAGCCCTGGCATACTCTTCATTAAAGATCACCTGCTGTTCAATACTAGCGCCACGGCCTCCAAATTCTTTGGGCCAGCCTATCGCTGTCCAACCGCCTTCGGCGAGGGCCTGCTCCCACACTTTACGCTCTTCAACAAAACTGTGTTCATCGCCGGGACCACCACGAAATCGAATGGGTTCAAAGTCTCCGCAAAGATTGGCTTCAAGCCAATCGGCCACCTCTTGTCGAAACTGCTCATCGGCTGCGCTAAAAGTGAGCTTCATTTCAACACACCCCCGTGAGTAAGAGGTCGGCAACCCGCTCTTTGTGCTCGGGTGCCGCACCCAAAAAGCTCTCGGTAGCTTTGGCGCGCTTAAAATACAGCTGAATATCGTATTCTTCTGTAATGCCCACCCCACCAAAAAGCTGAATTCCGCTACCGGCAACAAAAAAGAATGCATCACTGCAGTACGCTTTCGCCATGCTTGCCGCTTCGGCCAATTGCGTATCGGTGTAACGACCAGCAAGCCATTCATCAATCGCACAGGCGGCGAAATACACAATCGAACGAGAGGCTTCTACTTTTAACATCATATCGGCACACTTATGCTTGATCGCCTGAAACGAGGCGATAGTGCGACCAAACTGAACGCGTTCTTTGACATAATCAACGCTCATATCAAGACTCGCCTGAGCACCACCCAGTTGTTCCGCAGCGGTAAAAATGCGCAGAACGTCAATGATCGCTGTAAGTGCATCAACCGCGGCAAGGCCCCGAGCTAACTCGCAGCCCTGCGGGACAAAGACCCCATCTAAAGTGACTTCAGCCAAGGGTCTGGTTTGATCCATTGTGGGTGACTTTTGACGCGCCATGCCATCTGCGGTGCCATCGACTAGGAAAAGCGCTAACTCGTCTTCGATACGCGCAGCCAACAACAGGATATCGGTACTGTTTCCATGGCCCACAAAACGATAGTGTCCGCTCAAATGAAAGCCGCCCTCGGTTGGGGTTGCAACTGCCGTTACTGCATCAGCGGACCAGGTGCGAGATTGCTCAATCACACCCAATGTCGCAGTCTCTCCCGCCATCAAACGCTCAAAATAGGTCGCTTGTTGTTCAACGCTGCCGTATTTCAGCAGCGCCGCCGTCACCAAAGCGGTTGAGGCGAAGGGACCGTTATATAAGCGCATCCCCATCCGCTCTAAAATACCGATTGCTTCGACACCACCCAGTCCCAGCCCCTCATGTGCCTCTGGAATGAGGATCGCCTGCCAATACATCTCTTCGCACAAACGCCGCCACGTATTCGTATCGTAGCCCGAGGCCGTCAGCAGTGACTGTCGAATCACAGGCGCCGTTGCGACCTCGCTAAGAAAGGCATCTGCAGTGTCAAAGATCATGACCTGCTCTTCTGTGAAGGCAAATTCCATAGCCGGGTTACGCTCCCCAAACCGTTTGCGCGGGAACTTCGGATCGCAGTAATTCGCGTATGGCATCACCAATTTCGCTGGGCGCCCAACGAGAGCCTTTATCGATACCCGAGGTCGTACGCCAACCATCCGCAATACAGAGTCGACCGCCTTCGGATTCTAAGATGCGTCCTGTGAAATCACCTGAGCTTTCTGAGCACAGCCAGACCACCAACGAAGACACGTTTTCTGGTGCGAAAACATCGAATCCACCATCGCTCGGTGGCGCCATTCGAGCGGCCATCTCTGGCACTGCTGTCGTCATGCCAGTTCGCGCCACTGGCGCGATCGCATTCGCTGTGATGCCATAACGCAGCAGCTCAGCCGCTTGGTTCAACGTTAGCGCAGCAATGCCCGCTTTCGCGGCAGCATAGTTTGACTGCCCTATTGAACCCTGCAAGCCGGCACCCGACGTCGTATTCACGATGCGTCCAGAGACGGCGGAACCCATCTTTGATTGCTGTCGCCAATACTGCACCGCGTGTGAGGTGATACAAAAATGACCTTTGAGATGCACCGCCATGATGGTGTCCCATTCATGCTCTGTCATAGAGGCAAACATACGATCGCGATTCACACCTGCATTGTTAACCACGGCATGCAAATCCCCGAAAGCCGCTACGGCTTCGGCAACGGCACGCTGGCTGTCGGCGTAATGGGTGATATCGCTAGAGTTAATGATAGCGCGCCCACCACTGCGGGTGATCTCGTCTACCACGCTTTGCGCCGCCTCTAAATTGATATCGTTCACGACAACGCTCGCGCCCTCTGCTGCAAGCGTTCTCGCATGAGCTGCACCGAGGCCGCCACCGGCGCCCGTCACAATCACAACTCGCCCTTCACAAATTCCTGACATATGGTATTCCCTGTGTTCTATAGCTTTTCGAGAATGGTCACGTTTGCCTGACCGCCACCCTCGCACATTGTCTGCAGACCATAGCGGACATCACGACGCTCCATCTCGTGGAGCAAGGTCGTCATGAGTTTGGTGCCGGTTGCACCCAGCGGGTGACCCAAGGCAATAGCGCCGCCATTGACGTTGGTTTGCTCTGGGGCATAGCCTGTCTCATGGAGCCAGGCCATAGGGACCGAGGCGAACGCTTCGTTGATTTCAACTAAGTCAATTTCAGCCAATCGCAATCCGGATTTTTTGAGTGCATATTCTGTCGCGGGGATCGGTGCGGTCAACATCCAGATGGGGTCGGCACCGCGCACACTCATATGCGCAATTCTGGCGCGCGGCGTAAGGTTATAGCGCTTTAACGCTGCCTCCGACACGATTAACATGGCCGAGGCTGCGTCACACGTTTGGCTGGATACTGCCGCCGTAATGCGACTATCTGGCATCAGTGGCTCAAGCTCCGCCATCTGCTCCAGAGACGTCTCACGCATGGTTTCATCGTGACGCAGGTCACCCAAAGGCAGAATCTCGCGATCAAAATAGCCCTCACGTGTCGCCTGTAGGCCTCGTCGATGGGATTCTAAGGCAAACACTTCCATCGCCTCTCGCGAAAGCGACCATTTTTCAGCAATCATTTGAGCGGAGTTGAACTGAGACACCGGGACATCGCCATAGCGTGCCCTCCACCCCTCGCTGCCAGAAAATGGATTATCAAAACCCAGCGGCTGGGCGGCGAGCATTGCCGACGAAATTGGTATCGATGACATAGTCTGGACACCGCCAGCGATAACAACATCCATACAACCCGACATGATCGCTTGTGCTGCAAAGTGCACTGCTTGCTGTGAGCTGCCACACTGACGATCTACCGTCGTACCCGGGACCACATCCGATAGACCCGCCGCCAACCAACACGTTCTGGCAATGTCTCCGGCAAGCGGGCCAATGGTATCGACACATCCAAAAATAACATCGTCATAGTCTTCGTCGGGAATAGCATTCCGTGCGACTAATCCCCGCAATACATGAGCGCCCAAATCGGCAGCGTGAACTTGAGCCAGTGACCCGCGTCTTCGACCCGTCGGAGTTCGCACCGCATCGACGATATATGCTTGTGGTAAAGCCATTCCTTGCTCCTTTTACGCTGCAGCGCTCTCTGCAACTTCGATATAACGCTTGCCGAAAGTAAACTCTGGACCCAGCAAGGCATTGGGCTGCAACAGCCACTCGTGAATTCGATTCTTGTGGAAGCCCGCATCACCCCATTCTTTCGACAAAGCCCAAGCGCGCTTTGCCCAAATATGCAGATCGCATTCCCAGGTGTATCCCATCGCACCGTGTGCTTGAATCGCGTTGCGAGAGGACAGCTCCGCTGCTTCTCCCGCTGCGGCTTTGGCATGGCTTACCGCCCAATCCGCACGCTGCGGCGCGACGCTCACCGTGTATGCCGCGCGATAGACTGCAGGGCGGGCGAACTCAACACTGACTGCACAATCAGCGAGCAAATGTTTGACTGCTTGGTTGGCGCCGATAGCGCGACCGAACTGCTCGCGCGTAGAGGTATAAGCTACCGACTGGTGAATCATTGCCTGAGCCAACCCTAAGAGCTGAGCCGCGGTGCCCAATGCGCCTCGATTGAGTGCGGCACGCAAAAGTCCAGCGCCAACCTCACCCTCGGCGACTCGAGTACGTCGCGATGGCGTCCACTGAATCTTTTGCAGTCGCCGACTTTTATCGACACTGTTGACCGCACTCAAGGTTAAATCAGACCGCGGAACCAAATGGATGTCATTGCCATTTGACAGCAGCATCCAATCTTTGCGGTGGGCAAAGTTGCTGTAAGGATTAATGATATGCGCGCAACCCACCCGCTTCGCACCCGTGGCCACATCGCTGAGCAGGGCGCTGACTTGATCGACATGCTGCCCAAGGCTTAACAGATCGGTAAGCACACCAGTAGCCACCATTGCATCGTCAACAATCGTTTCTGGTAAAGCGGCGTAACCACAGGATTCAGCCAACAGGATGAAATCGACCCAGTCCATTCCCAGTCCACCCTGCGCCTCTGGCACTAACAACGCCATCACACCCAGCTCATTCAGCATGGCTATCGTCGCAGAATCTTCGCCGTGGTCACTTTGCCACCGCGTGCGGATCGAAGCGGTGGTCACTTCCTTTTCTAATACCGAGTGGATTGAATCCCGAAACGCCAACTGGTCTTGTGTAAATGTAAAATCCATAAAGTCTACCTTTAAGCCCTACTTGCGCGGCATACCGAGCATACGTTCAGCAATGATATTGCGTTGAATTTCGTTCGTTCCCGCATAAATCGGGCCCGACTGGGAGAATAAAAAGCCGTCTAGCCAAGCACCCAAGTCGCTGCTGATATCTTCGTCATCGGGCTCAACCTCGGCCCGAGCGCCGAGCAAACTCAGAGCGGTTTCGTGAATACGAATATCGAGTTCAGACCAAAAGATTTTATTGCACGACGACTCTGCCCCAATCTTGCCTCCAGCCACGAGTCGCGATGCCGTTTGATAAGTCGACAGAGCATAGGCCTCAGCGTCCATGTAGCAGCGGACAACGGAGTCCTCGATTGAAAGATCAAGAATGTCGTTACGACGCTGTCGGTACAACTCGACTAATCGCTTCGAAGCCTGCTGGAATCGAGCCGGTGAACGCAGCATCAAACCGCGCTCAAACCCCGCGGTCGCCATGGCAATATTCCAGCCCTCACCTTCGCCCCCTAGCAGATTGAAATCAGAGACGCGAACATTGTCGAAGAAAATTTCAGCAAAACCAGGCAGACCATTCAGCTGCTCAATCGGTCGCACCGTAACCCCGGGTGCATCGAGAGGAACGAGGATAAATGACAGCCCGTGATGCCGGCTCGATTCTGGATCGGTGCGGAACAGACCAAAGGCATAATCGGCGTAGACCGCACGGGTTGACCAAATCTTTTGGCCGTTGATCACAAATTCATCGCCCTCTCGATCTGCTCGACATCGAATTGCGGCCATGTCGGATCCTGCATTCGGCTCAGACCAGGCCTGCGCCCAAATCTCATCGCCGCGCGCCATCGCAGAAATGAAGCGTTCCTTCTGAGCCTCAGTGCCATATTCCATGAGTGTCGGCCCAAGCAGAAAAATACCATTCTGATTCACCCTCAAAGGTGCGCCAGCTCGATAATATTCTTCTTCAAATATGAGCCACTCGATCAGGTCACAGGCCCGTCCACCAAATTCTTTGGGCCACGTCACCATGCCCCAATTGCCGGCCGCAAGGGTTTTTTCCCACTGCCGATGCTGTTCGAAACCCTCGGGGGTATCAAATGACTTCAGCTTCTGCATCGGCACATGAGCGCCCAGCCAGGCCCTGACCTCTTCCCTGAACTGATTCTGGCTTGGGGTATATAGTAGATCCATTCCAACCTGCCTCGTTGTTAGCTGTCTTTCTTGTTTTCTCGCGCCATCGCTTTGGCGTCATAACCACCGAGCTTATCACCCGACACGAGATCGTTGTGTGCATGTGTAAAATGATGCCATGCAAAGGCTGCATCCATGCCGGTGCGCTTCCCCTGAAGGTCTTCGACATGGTTGATCACCTGCTTCGTCAGCGCTAAGCCAAGACGTGGCATCTGACCGACTTTTTGCGCCAGTGCTTTCACGTCTTCGGCTAAGGTCTCGCGCGTCGAAATTCGATTCACCATACCCATCTGATACGCGCGCTCAGCCGACATTTTTTCACCCGTGAATAAAAACTCTTTCGCAATACGAGGATTCAATTCAAACGGGTGCGCAAAGTACTCAACGCCGGGTATACCCATGCGAACGACAGGATCCGAAAAATAAGCATCATCGGTCGCCACAATTAAATCGCACACCCAGGCCAGCATAAGACCACCCGCGATACACGCGCCCTGCACGGCCGCAATGGTAGGCTTGGGGATTTCGCGCCAGCGACGACACATACCCAGATAGGCTTCAGCCTCGCGCACATACAAATATTCACCGCCCTCTTTGTTGGCGTGGTCATACCACATGGTGACTCTGTCTTGGCTCAGATGAACGTCGCGTCCGGGCGTGCCAATATCGTGGCCCGCCGAAAAGTGCTTTCCTTCACCCCTCAGCACAATCACTTTCACGCTATCGTCTGCGACCGCGGCTTTAAAAGCAGCGTCCAGCTCGTAGGTCATTTTTCCGTTCTGGGCATTGTGAAATTGCGGCCGGTTCATGGTGACGTAAGCAACGCCCTCTTCAACCGTGTAATTTACCGTGGGTGCGTCGTAATCAAATTCGGGGGTATCTGTTGCGTCTGACATAGCAGCTCCTTGATGCTCAGCGGCGGTCGCCGGGAGGATTATCTTTAATCTGCTTCGACCTTACATTCAAAGGATCAAGCTCTGCAATGATCTCGAGCTGTTGCACAGTCGGCCCCGGCGTCACGCCGACCGACTCAACGACCGCAAGATCGAACCCGGTATTCTCTTGCACCTGCTCCAGCGTGACACCCGGGTGTAGGCTTACCACACGCATTTGATGATTCGGACCCTGAAAATCCATAACGCACAAATCTGTAATCACACTGCGAATATCGATATCGTCTAGCGTATATCCTTTGGGCAGACGCTCCGGATTATAGCCGATGGATCCGACCACATCGCACTCTCCTGCGACAAACACACGGGCTGAGTGCTTCGGCACAAAGAAAGAGTTGGGATGAGAAATAGAGTTGCCGGGGAATCCACGAACCCCTAAAAGCTGAACTTTTGGCTGTTGATAAGTGCCGCCTAGGGCAGAAATATTGGCCTGCCCAAATCGATCAATTTGACTAGGACCGACCATTGCATGGCGCTTACCACTCCAGACATTGTCGAAGACTTTCTGAAAACCAAGCCAGGTCTCATTGGCCTGACCTTCATGATTTTTCATGCCAGAAATAGGATTGGGTTGTGACACAATAAATGACTGACTGTCGGTCATCATCAAATCTGGATTGGCTGTCCGCATCGACAAACTCGCCGCAAGGCGGGGTAAAACGCCGATCCCAGTCGCTAACACTTCTCCCTCGCCATCGAAGACGCGGGAGGCTGCAACGACCATTAATTCGGCTAGGCTGTAGCTTGATGCCGCTTCACCCATCTTTATTTCTCCTTAATAGACCGGCAAAGGTAGTGACAGAATCGCGTCTAAACCGCCCACGCTTTGCTGATAATCTTGTTCCGTTTTATCCAACACGTAAGTCGACAGATAGTGATCGAACTGCCCGGCGCTGATCGTTTCACCGTAAGATTTAAAGTGCTTAACATCGAATCCATACAAAGGATCTGACGAACTTGGATGCGCGCCACCGGGCGTATGAACCACCGCTTGGGTTTGGGCACGCTCCCAAAAGACAGATCGGGCCACCTCTGCACGCGCAAAATGATCTGCTTCAACCAGCTCGTCGCAAGAGACAATGGTGTGCTGCGCTGCACGCGCGAACAAATCGTCCATATACAAGTCAGGACTCGCCACTTCACATACACCACGCCGATCCGCACGCGTCACATGCAACAGACTCACGTCGAGCGACAGCGCCGGCATAGCAACCCACTCTTTATCATCATAGGGACTATTGATAACCGCAAGATCCGGATTGCGCGCCACAACATCGGTACCGAGCCCCACGTTGGTCGGAATGAAAGGAATGCGCCAGCCTGCGGCCTTTAAGCCGAGCAGCATCATGCCTTCGTCAATTTCTACCACCTCAACCGCACCCGCCTCGCGCGCTTGCCGAAAGCCCGGCTCTAGCGGAATAAAATCGAGAGAAACAAAGGCGAAGATCACCTTTTTGACCTTGCCTGCAGCGCATAACATGCCGACATCTGCCCCACCGTAGGCCACCACTGTCAGGTCTGTTGCATCGGAGCGCAATAGCTCTCTGATCAGAGCCATGGGCTTACGCCTCGGCCCCCAGCCGCCAATGCCAATCGTCATACCAGTTTTAATCGAGCTAATTGCCTCTGCGGCTGTCTGCAATTTATCCATGAAACACGGCGTCTTATGTCGGTGGGTGAAGTGAGCTTCATTATGGGAGTCGATCCGGCGCGACTCATCATCCATTGAGACTATGACAGAAACCCTCGACTACTTTAGGGTCAGCTCATTGAATCTGGGAAAACATTGCGTGCTCAACACAAGGCCTGAAACCACCGTAAAACTGCTCTTTCACGCAGCCGAACACTTTAGCGACCGCATCTTTATAGAAGAGACGGACGCATCTCTGAGCTTTGCTGATGTTAAACGACATTGCCTGCGCATTGCCGCAGGACTTCGAGCTGACGGATTCGAACCGGGTGATCGCGCTGCAATTTGGGCTCCCAACCTGAGTGAGTGGGTCATCGCTGCTTTCGGCATTCACTGTGCCGGCGGGCAACTGGTGACTCTTAACACCCGCTACAAGGGGGAAGAGGCCGCTGCTATTTTGAACGACAGTGGTGCCAACACACTCTTTGTTGTCGGTGAATTTTTGGGTGTCGACTACCCCGCCCTTCTGCGTGAAATAGAGCTCCCAAATCTACAACGGCGCATCGTGCTACGCGGGCGCACCGACGCCAATGCGGTCAGCTGGGAGGCTGTGCTAGAGCGGGGCGATCAATGGTTGGCGACGCATGGCATTGCGGCGATTGAAGACGTAGCGCTGGCGGTTGCGGGAGACGACATCTCCGACATTATGTTTACCTCAGGCACGACTGGCAGGGCCAAAGGCGTGTTGACCAACCACCAGCAAAATGTGGAAGCCTTTCGGCTTTTTGCAGACCTATTAGGACTCGAACCCCAGGATCGCTACCTGATTATTAATCCCTTTTTTCACAGTTTTGGCTTCAAAGCGGGGCTACTAGCCTGTTTGATTGCCGGTTGCACCGTCTTGCCCGAGCCGGTGTTTGATGTCGACGCTATCCTCGCGCGGATTGATCGCGATGCTGTTACCGTGATGCCGGGACCACCGACTATTTTTCAATCAATTCTGGCCCACCCAAACCGACATCAATACACCCTTGCTAGCTTGACCAAGTGCACCACCGGTGCCGCAGTGATTCCGACCGAACTGATTGTCGCCATGCGCGACGAGCTGAAAATTAAAACGATTATTACCGCTTACGGGCTATCAGAGAGCTCCGGGCTTGCCACGATGTGTCGCCAAGGTGATACACCAGAGGTTATCGCGTCTTCGTCTGGAAGAGCGATACCGGGTGTCGAAGTCCGCTGCATCGATCCTGAGGGCAATCCGGTCAACACCGGTGAGCAAGGTGAAATTGTGATTAGAGGCTTTAATGTCATGCAGGGATATCTCGATAACCCACAGGCAACTGCGGAGGCAATCGATCACCACGGCTGGCTCCACACAGGCGACATTGGCCGGATGGATGCGGCGGGCAACTTAACCATCACAGACAGACTCAAAGATATGTATATCAGTGGCGGCTTTAATTGCTATCCCGCTGAAATCGAATCACACTTATTGCGGCATCCAGACGTCATTCAATGCGCAGTCATTGGGCAACCTGATGTGAGAATGGGCGAGGTGGGATGTGCCTTCGTCGTCCGCCGTGCAGGTGCCGAGATCTCTGAGTCAGAGCTACACGCATGGGCGCGGGGCGCAATGGCAAACTTTAAAGTGCCCCGAACTATTATTTTTGTTGACGCGCTGCCGCTTAACGCGTCAGGAAAAGTCGTTAAACCAACGCTGCGCCAGTGGGCGCAATCGTTCGCACAAGAAAGGCAGGAAATCGTATGAGCATTCAAAGTCTTGGGTATATTGGCGTCAGCAGTACCGATCTGACACAGTGGCAGCAGTTCGCATGCTCAGTGCTAGGGTTAGAAGACGTCACCTCTCGCCTCGGCACAACCGGCGGTCCGCATTTTTACAAAATGGATGACCACCCCTATCGATTGATCGTCGACAATAGCGACAGCGACAAACTCGCGTTTTGTGGGTGGGAGACCAATAATCAAGCCGGTCTTCGCGAGGTAGCCGAGGCCCTAACTCAAGCCGGAGTGCATTTTGAATGGGGCAGTGACGACCTGGCGCAACGGCGTCGAGTCACAGAACTGCTTTGCTTCAGCGATCCATCGGGCACACAGCACGAGGTATTTTGGGGCGTGATTTCAGACTTCAAACACTTGAATTCTCCGGTCGGCGTGCCCGGCTTCATCACGGGTGAGCAGGGTATGGGGCATGTGGTCATCCCGACCGCGGATTTTGACAGCACCGCCCAATTCTTCACCGACGTGCTCGGATTTGGACTCTCAGATCTCATGAATATCAGATTTACAGAGGATCCTAATGAACCTGTGAAGCGCCTTTGGTTTATGCACTGTAATTCACGACACCACAGCCTAGGCCTGTTTGAAATGCCCATGCCCGCTGGCTGCGTTCATTTAATGCTAGAGGTAGACGATGTCGATCAGGTGGGCCTATGTAATGATCGCCGTATCGCGGCTGGCGTTAAACTAACAGGGACACTCGGCCGGCACGCGAATGATCACATGGTCTCTTTTTACATGCGCTCACCAGCAGGTTTTGACATTGAATACGGCGCAGAAGGTCGCACCATAAAAGACTGGAGCCAATACGCAGTATTTGAGAGCACGGTGCCAAGCTTCTGGGGCCACGACTTCTCGGTAGGCCATCAAGACTAGACGGACGCCAGACAGATAACTCATTCGGGGTATGCATTGGTCGACTAAGTTTGCCACCATCAAAACGTATTCAAGCATGACGCTTCAGGAGAGAATAATATGACCTATTTGGTACCTAATGAAACCATCGCCCTGATCGAGGCAAAAGCGCCTCAGGCGCGTAAAGACCGAAAATTATCCGTTGAAGTTGTCGACGCGTTAAAAGCCTGCGGCTTCTTCAAAATGTTCTTGCCGAAACGCTGGGGCGGTCTTGAAGCTCGGCCACAAGAATTTTTCAGAGAACAGATTCGCATCGCTGAGGCGGATATGAGCCACGCATGGGCCGGCGGTATCATCGCGATTCACGCCTTCCAAATCGCCATTATGGACGAGCGCGCACAGGCCGCAGTGTATCAAGATGATCCCAACACCCTGGTCAGCAGCTCCTATAACCCTGTGGGCGCCAAAGTCGAGCAAGTCGAGGGCGGCTGCATGGTCTCGGGTCGCTGGGGATGGAGCTCGGGCTCTGAACACTGCACTTGGGCACTGCTTGGCGGTATCGTACCTGGCGAAGGCTATCGCACCTTTTTGATTCCACGCACCCAGTACGTCATTGAAGATACCTGGGATGTGATGGGTTTACAGGCAACCGGTTCTCATGATGTCGTCATCGAGGCGCCTATTTTTGTGCCCGACCACATGAGCCACAAGCGCGATGATGGGTTCCACTGCCGACACGAGCAGAGCAACCCGCTCTACGATTTGTCTTGGGCGCAAGGATTTGTTCGCGTCGTCAATACACCTGCGATTGGCGCGCTGAGAAAGGCACTGAAATTATTTATCGAATCCCGCTCCGGGGGCTTCAGTACGACGACTGACATGACCAAGTTCGCTGCCGACGTAGAGATTCAAGAGCGTGTCGCCAAAGTGAAAAATATCATCTCGGAAATCGAGTCAGTCCTGTTTGGTAATTTCGACAAAATGGAAGCAGCGAACTGGAAGCCTTCTGTTGATGACCGCATTTTTTATCGCTACCAAGCAAGCCTCGTCATCCCCAAATGCATCGAAGGCATTGATTTGTTGTTCGATAGCGCCGGTGGACGGTCGGTCTTTAATGGCAGCGCCATGATGAATCTGTGGCATGATATTCATATCGCACGCTGTCACGTCGCCAATAATCCGACACCGTTCGCGCGCAACTTGGGCAGCACTCAGTTAGGCACAGAAAACACGGATGTCTTTATTTGAGGATGCGCTTGTGAGCGAAAATAATCCATCACAGTACCTGACCGTTTCGGATCGGGTCACACTTCACTACACCGATCATCCCGCCGCGTCAGACCACCGCGGGGTGGTGATATTTGTGCATGGCAGCGGTCCAGGGGCAAGCGGCTGGAGCAATTTTAAGCACAATGTTGCGGCGTTTCAGATCGCCGGATACCGCTGCATCGTCTATGATCAGCCCGGTTATGGTTTGAGCTCTAAGCCGACTGACATCGACCACACCCTAGACTTTTTCGTCGAACAGCTCACCGCACTGATTGACCATGTGCAGGCAGACCAAGTGACTCTGGTCGGGAATTCTCTCGGGGGAGCGGTTGCACTCGGTATGGCGCTAGCGCACCCAAATCGCGTCGACAAACTGATTCTGATGGCGCCTGGCGGGATTGAAGAGCGCGTTACCTACTTCCAGTGCGAAGGGATTCAGGAGATGGTGAAGTATCCGATGGGTTCCCCGGAATTTACCAAAACCGTGCTAGCCGATCTGCTCACTTTGCTGGTGTATGATCCAAAGCACGTGACTGAGTCTCTGATTGACGAGCGATGGGACATTCTGCAAATTCAGAACCCACATGTGTTAGCCAGCATGGCGATTCCTAACCTGACCGATCAGTTGCATCGCATCACTCAACCGATATCTGTTTTTTGGGGTACCAACGATAAATTTTGTCCCGCTTCGGGGACACAAACCCTGCTGGATCATTGCCCCACTGTAAGAGCGCAGGTACTGAACAACTGCGGCCACTGGGTCATGATTGAATACGCCGATTATTTCAACCGAATGTGTCTTGATTTCTTGAGTGAGCGCTAACAAATGGCGCTTACCACGTCACAGCGAACTGAGTTGGGGCTCGAGCTCTATCAAGCACTCCGGCATGGACGAACCGTCCCTCCGCTGACAGAGCGCTATCCCACCATTGATATCGAGGATGCCTACTACATCTCGCAGGCGATGCTCGCACCCCGTCTTGAGCATGACGGTGAAGTTATCAGCGGCAAAAAGATCGGCGTCACTTCCGAGGCTGTGCAAAGTATGCTCGGCGTATATCAACCTGATTTCGGATTCTTGACCAACATCATGGCGTTTCCAGATAAGGCCAGTATTCCGATCAAAGGACACCTGATCCAGCCCCGTGCAGAGGGTGAAATTGCCTTCGTATTAAAACAAGATCTGGTCGGCCCTGGCGTAACCGAGGCCGACGTGTTGGCGGCCACCGATTACATTACGCCCTGCTTCGAAATTGTCGATTCTCGGATCCACAACTGGACGATCAAGATCCAAGACACCGTCGCAGACAATGCCTCATGTGGCGTTTATGTCCTAGGCGACGCTCGAATTGATCCCACCGGATTGGCACTCGATAAACTGAGGGTGGTAGTCCAAAAGAATGGTGATTTTCTGAGTCAGGGCGAAGGGTCCGCAGTGCAAGGTAATCCGCTCACGGCAGTCGCATGGCTTGCCAACACCCTGGGCCAATTTGGGATACCGCTGCAGGCAGGCGAGGCCATTCTATCTGGCTCATTAGTACCACTTGAGCCAGCGGCGTCAGGGGATCATTTCAGCATGACCCTGAGCGGTGAAGGCATAGCAGCGGCGCAGGTCAGCTGCCAATTTATTGATTAGTCACAGTCTCAGCGGTGAGCATAGGTCACTCTATGCTCTGGTCGCACAGTCAACTGAGGCGCTACCTATTTTTGGAATGAGTAAAACGCAATGACAAAAAAGTTTAGAGCGGCCATTATCGGGCCGGGCAACATCGGTACAGACCTGCTCATGAAGTGTCTTCGCAGTGAGATCATTGAGCCCGTATGGATGGTCGGCATCGAAGAGTCGGCGGGCATTAAGCGCGCTCGTGACCACGGCCTGCGAGTCAGCACCGATGGTGTTGACGGACTGGTTGCCGGATTTGAAGAGGCGCCTGTCGATTTTGCGTTTGATGCGACATCAGCTTACGTGCATGCAGAGAACTCACGAAAGTTAAACGCCCTAGGCGTTATGATGATCGATCTTACTCCGGCCGCAATCGGACCTTACTGCATTCCTCCGGTCAACCTCGATGCCATCATGAACAGTGCACCGAAGGACAACGTCAATATGGTGACCTGCGGCGGTCAGGCGACTATTCCTCTGGTCGCAAGCGTGAGCCGAGTTCAGGCTGTCTCTTATGCGGAAATCGTTGCCACAGTGGCGTCAAAATCGGTGGGTATGGGAACGCGTGATAATATCGATGAGTTCACGCGCACCACATCCGCCGCAATCGCCGAAGTCGGCGGGGCCGATGAAGGGAAAGCCATCATTATTATCAATCCAGCCGAACCGCCCTTGATTATGCGCGATACGGTGCACTGCCTTACTAAAGACCCGGCCGATGCCATAGCGATCACCGCTTCAATCAAACAGATGATTGCCGAGGTTCAAACCTATGTCCCGGGCTATCGCCTCTTGAATGACCCTATTATCGATGGACACCGCGTCACGATTACCGTTGAAGTGGAAGGACTGGGTGATTTCTTACCAAAGTATGCTGGCAATCTAGACATCATGACTGCCGCCGGATTAAAAACTGCTGAAATGATTGCTCGACGTAAGCTCGAGCAAGCCTAAAAGAGGTATACCATGACCATAAAAGGACGCCACGTCACCCTTCACGATATGTCTTTACGCGATGGGATGCACCCGCAGCAGCACATGATATCCATTGACCAGATGGTTGATATCGCCACCGCTCTGGACGCCGCGCAAGTACCGCTTATAGAGGTCACCCACGGCGATGGACTCGGCGGCGCCTCGGTCAACTACGGATTCCCCGCGCACAGTGATCAAGACTATTTGACCGCGGTGGTGAAGGCCGTAAAAACCAGTAAAGTTTCGGCTCTGCTGCTTCCCGGTATTGGTACAGTAGATCACTTGCGGATGGCGGCTGATTGCGGCATTTCGACCATACGAGTGGCGACACACTGCACCGAAGCGAACGTCTCTCGGCAACACATCAACCTGGGTCGTGACATGGGGCTTGATACTGTCGGCTTCCTGATGATGGCGCACATGATCTCGCCCGAGGCGCTGCTCGAGCAGGCTAAACTGATGGAATCTTATGGTGCCAATTGCATCTATTGCACCGATTCCGCAGGCTACATGCTGCCCGACGACGTGACCGAACGGGTTGCTTTGCTGCGCTCGGAATTAGCGCCAGACACTGAAATCGGTTTTCACGGACACCACAATATGGCTATGGGTGTAGCCAACTCTCTTGCGGCGATAGAAGCAGGCGCGTGTCGAATCGATGGCTCAGCGGCCGGACTCGGTGCGGGAGCAGGCAACACCCCCCTAGAAGCCATGGCCGCTGTCTTAGACCGCTTGGGTGCGATTACAGGCGTCGATATTTTCAAGCTAATGGACGCCGCAGAAGATCATGTCTTGCCGATCATGGACGAACCGGTCCGCCTAAGCCGAGATTCACTGGTTCTAGGCTATGCAGGAGCGTATTCATCATTTTTGCTGTTCGCCAAGAGAGCTCAGAAAAAATACGGTGTGCCGTCTCATGCTATCTTATTAGAGATGGCCAAACGACGAACCGTGGGCGGTCAAGAGGACCTCATTGAGGAAATCGCGATGAACATGGCGAAGGCGGCTCAACAGGCCTAAAAGTCCCCGACTCGCCCTAGAGTGTTGAACCGATAAGTCTTGGGTCAATGCTAAAAATAGGGTCTAATGCAGGGTGACACACTGTCTAAACAGGGGTACTGATACCGCATGAATGCGCCTAGCATAGAAGCATTTTCGAAACTGATAGGATGCTTGTACGATGGCCATATCGAGGAGGATCCGTATAACAACTTCCTCTATGGGGTGCGTCAGCTCATTGATGCTTCGTTTGCCTCTATCACCCTTCGTGAGCCCGTGGGTGATGACGGTGGCCTATTGTTTGTGTCGTGCGACAAACTTCAAAAGACCCTAATAGACGATCACACCAACCCCTATACCGATCGCTACTATACCGCCAACCTGATGACTAACCTGCCTTGGGGACAAGTGGTGACCTTAGACGAGTGCTACCCTTACAGCTCGCTCGAAGAAACCGACCTGTACCGTTTTTGCATGGTGCCGCTCGATATTTACCACATGATCGGAATGGATCTACGCAACGCCAACGGCCAGCGGTTTAGCGTCCGCTTCGCTCGACCTAAATCAGTACCAAATTTTGGCTCTGTCGAGCGCGATTTTTTGACTCTGTTGTCTACCCATATCCAGCGAGCCGTTGCCAATGGCATGCAGCTGATACAGCTCGACAACGAACGCAAGCTCTACTCAAAAACGATTTCGAAACAGTCTATTGGTATTATCACCCTCGATGAGCGCGGCAAAGTCATCACTCGTAACGCAGTCGCAGATGAGCTCATTCGAGAAAAAGATGGTATACACATCGTCAACGATCATATCCACCTTGATAGCCAGGCGGCACGCACCAAACTCAATGGTTATATCGAAGAGGTTATGCAGGCTCAACGCAGCCAGCAACCCGCGCCTGTGAATGCGCTCTCGGTAGATCGCCCCTCTGGAAAAGCAGATCTCGAAATTCTGATTAAGCCTATTATGGTCGACAAGACCGTGGAGCCAAGCCACACGCCGCATATGATGGTATTTATCAACGGCCCTGAAAAACGGTACGACATTGATATCCGACTGCTCATGGCACTCTACGGATTAACGCGGGCAGAGGCCATGTTGGCGAAGCATATCGCGGAAGGGGCTAATTTAGATCAAGCGGCGGCCGAGCTCGGCATCGCTCGAAATACGGCAAGGGCTCAGCTTCGCTCCATTTTTGCCAAGACCGGCGTGTCACAGCAATCCATGCTCGTCAGCCTGATTCTAAAAAGCCTCGTTACATTTTCTTAAGCGCTACGCGTATTTTCTGGCCCCCAGAACGCCCGCATCAGACTCACCTTGCCCTCATCGTTGAACGTGAAAACGTCGATAATATCCATGAAGGTGGCACTGTCTTCTTCCCCTAAACGCAGCGTAAATGAAAACGCGGCTTCGTTAGCGGCCAACCTGACAGGGCCCGTCAACTTAGCCTCTTTCACTGCCTGCAGCGCAAAAGTATAAAAGGTGCGGATGGCCTCGTGACCCGTGATCACCTCGCTGCCGATCGGATCCTCGATTCGCGCATCTTCGGCGTATAAATTAAGAATCGTAGTGACATCATCACCGGTGAGACCCGCCATATAAGTCTCTACTGCGGTAACTGCTGCTGTGTAGTCCATGGTGAGCCCCTCATTAAATCGGTAAGCCATCGTCGATGTCATGATTGTGATCGATGGGTTTGTCTACGCCAGGGATGGTGTGATAACCATTCACCTCAGCTTGTATGGCTGCTGCGACATCAGGCTCGCTATAGAACTGAGAATACCACTTGCGCCCAATCTTAAACGGACCATCTGTTTTCAGCGCCATCGGTTGCAGCGCAGGTTGTTTATGACGCCAAATTTGAAAATCCGTTGCAAACGCTTCCAGAGCACCGGCCTGGGTCTGCTTTGCTATTTCCCGATCTTCGTCCGTTGGCGTAGCCGACGAACCTCGCACTAAACAACCGTGCCAGGCTTTAATTCGACCATCCTCGACCGGGGTATTGGCAATCATCTCGTACTGCACGGTATCGCCCCACACCTGTTTCGATAATAGGACTCCTGGGCCGGTATACCATGTGGTGGTGTAGAGCTGAACACCCCCGTAAAGCTGCATAATGCCGCCTTGACGCTGTATATAAAGATGATCTTTGGCCTCATTTTCAAAGTACAAACAAGGCTGACCATGCGTGGGCTCTAGATGTCGCATGTCTGACATATTGTCGAGCACTTCCTGAGGGTGAACGTCAAGCTCCCCTAAATGATCTAATTCCCAGTGAATCCACTGAGGATCATCCCACTCTTTCAGAAACGGTGCGCTGTAGCTTGGTTCGGCACCCTGCTCGTCGAACCACATCATGATACACCCCATATTATCTACTACAGGATAGGATCGAATGGATGCTGATTTAGGGCATGGACCATCGTGATAAGGGATGTCATCTACGTGACCTTCACTGCTGTAGCGCCAGCCATGGTAGGGGCATCGAATCGAATCCCCTTCTATTTGATGCCCGTTGCGAACAATCATGGCAGAGTCACTGGCCGTGAGATGGGTTCCCATGTGCTTGCAATAAGCGTCTAGCATCACCGGCCGACCCGATTCGCCGCGGTATAAGGCTAAATCACGACCAAAGAATCGCAGCGCCATGGGGCCTTTGTCGAGCTCACTGCTTTCTGCAACCACGAACCATCCTGTGGGGAAAATGCGTGGCCCTAATTTGTAGTCGAGTGCCTGTGCCATAAATCTCTCCTTATTATTAGAACTTAGCGTCGCGCTTCTGTACGAACGCGGAGCGCGCTTCAGAGGAATCTTTGTGGGTATAGGCTTCCAAAGTAAACCCTTGCTCCCATCGGTAATTTGCCTCTAGGTTGCCATTTTCAATTCCGGTCAAGGCTTCTTTCGCAAGCTGAATCATAACGCCGCTCTTCTCTGCAATCTGCGCTGCCATGGTGAGCGCCGTAGCGCGCAGCTCTGACAAACTAACAACTCGCTCAACGGCACCTAAACGATACGCTTCCTGTGCATCAATAAATTGACCCGTAAAGTACATATAACGCACTTTCTGCACTGGGAACATTCGAGCCAAATGTGCACCACCGCCCATCGCACCACGATCGACCTCTGGCACCCCAAATCGTGCACAATCCGATGCCACGATGATATCAGCCGCTCCCGCGATACCGATTCCACCGCCCAAAACAAAGCCATGCAAAGCAACAATAACGGGCTTAGGATTGAGATGTATTGACTCGAAGGTGTCGTAGTTGCCCTTATTAACCGACACAATCTTATTCGGATCCGCGTCGAGCTCTTTGATGTCTACACCGGCGCAAAATCCTTTGCCATCCGCACGCACCACAATGACACGAACCTCGTCATTACACCCCAATGTCTTAATTTCGGTCGCAATAGCGGCCCATTCACTCGAGTTAAAGGCATTCACTGGCGGTTTGTTAAAGACCACCTCTGCAATACCGTCACTGATGTGAGTTGTAAATGCCATAGCTCGTATCCTGTTCGCTTATTGTTGTAAGGCCTGCACGCGCCTTAGCGTTTGTTCCGCTTCCGTCATGATGCGCTCAATGAGTTCTGCCACCGTTGGTAATTCCGTAATGACACCTGCGACCTGCCCACTCGGCAATATTCCCTCTGAGGGGTGCCCATTCACCATCGCTTCTTGAATCATCATCGGGGCATTCGCGGCCATCATGGTTTGGCCCAGAGTCAGGTCGGTATTTTTTTGCATCGCTAATCCGGAACGCAACAAGCCCAGCACAGACACCCCGGTTAACTGACTGAAAGCCAACCCGTTGCGAACTGCCAATGCCAACATTTCAAGCTTCGAGGCCTTTTCAAGTCTCGCCAGTAGTGGGTTCAGAATCATGCGCTGGGGGAGACCGTCGAGTTTGGTGCTGGTGATGATCTTCTCGGGTGGCGTCTTCAAATAGACTGCTTTCGTTGCCTCAGGCACGGGCGATTCTTGAGTTAGCAGAAAGCGAGTACCCATGGCGATACCGCACGCGCCAAGCGCTAAGGCAGAGATAAGATCTTGACCATCACTAAAACCACCGGCCGCGACCACCGGAACGTCTACGGCATCTCTGACTTGTTTTAACAGGATTTGAGTCGCGACGGAACCCGTGTGACCCCCGCCTTCGCCGCCTTGGATCACGATAATATCAGCACCAAGTTCAACCGCCTTTATGGCATGTTTTAGCGCACCAACCGTGGGCATACAGAGTACGCCGGCCGCTTTTAAACGCTTCACGGCATCTGCTGACGGAGACCGGCTGTAGCTGACAGCGCGCACCTGATTCTGTATGCACAAATCGATGATTTGCTCGGCATGCGGCACGTACATATGGAAATTAACGCCAAAAGGCGCAGAAGTGAGCCGCTTGATCTCGCGAATGCCCTCTTCGATCTCAGGCAATGTCATGACGGCACCGGCGAGAAACCCAAATCCGCCGGCGTTTCCAGTTGCCGCCACCAGGCGCGCATCGGCGACCCAGCCCATCGCGGTTTGGACGATAGGGTAACGGCATCCCAACCGCTCCGTTAATGCTGTCTGCATGTGGAGACCCCCCGCGTGGTGTTCACCGAGCTCGTATTAATGAATAGGAATTAGAGCCTTTTAGCGGTGCCTTGTATAGAGGCCTTTGTAATTCAAGTGGACGATGCAGAGCCTGTCAAAACATTTGCGCAGCAATGTTTTATCCAGAATACTCCGCAGGTCGAACCCGATACCTAAACCAACAATAAATCTATGTCGCGAGCCGAGGTTTCTATGACTGAATTTAGCGCCCCGCATCACACTGCACTTGCACAGCTCACCGGACCGGGAGCGCCATTTGAAGTCACTGCTTATGAGATCGACGGCATCTCATTGAAAGGCTTCAAGCAAGTGGCAAAGTCAGTTGCCGACATCATGGCGCCAGGCCGAACCTTTGGCGACAAGCTGTTTTTGCAGTACCTAGAAGACCGCTATACCTTCAGCGAATTTTTTCATGCGGCCGACCGACTCGCCCTCACTTTGCAGTCTAAATACGGCA
>CBFHJC010000008.1:0-24718 GCA_965656045.1 Aequoribacter sp. | reverse complement strand
CTGGTGCGGGAGGATCAATTCCATCTTGCTCGGCTTTCCACTCGACACTGATAACGCACACACCCAGAGCTGCGCCGCGGCTCTCGATATCGGCATTCAGATCCCACGCACTCAGAATCGACCTCGCCTGCTGGTACAGCTCGTTCTCTGTTTGAGCAGTCGCTTTGATTGCTGCAGCCAAATAACGCCCGGCACGGCTATTGGGCGAGTATGCTTTGTCGTACTTGATGGCGGCAAAGTCCTCGCGAGAAATCGGCGCCAAGCTATCGAGTAACTCCAAGCTGCGCACCGCTCTGTTGGTCATCCGAGTTTGATAGCCATCGGTCGGCGAATACTCAGACTCATTTGGATTATCGCTGTCGTGCGCTACCGCAAATGGCGTCTGATTGGTGCTCGTAAGGAAACCGTGACTCGGGTTGTGTACCTGTGGCAACTCATCGAACGCAAGGTATTCAGTCCAGATCAGGCTTGAATCATCTCCTGGTAAATACATCTGCCAGTCGTACCCGGGCTTGCGCTTTGGTGTCATGCTGTTGTGGATAAACGATGTGTTCCCATCACGATCAGCAAAGACAAAGTTGAACGAGGCAAATCGATGTAAACGCATTGCATCGAGCCATTGATCTCGGTTCTTAGCCCTATTCATTGCGTACCATTGTTCCACTTGCCGGATCTCGCCCTGCCCTCCAAATCTAAGCGCGTACACACCGTGATCCGTTTTCATAACAGGACCATGCTCGGAGCGATAAATATCGCGATTAACTGTCCACACGAGCGGACCCAAGATCTTGACCGCCAGATCCACAGTTGTTTTCTCAAGAGTCTTCCACTCGCCATCTAAACGATACTGGTCGGGATTGTCTGGATTCATTTCAAGCACATAAACGTCAACGACGTCCGGCTTATTCACCGTCACACCCCATGCGATAGAGTCATTGAAACCGAGGCTAATCAGGGGACTTCCGGGAAAAGTGCCGCCCATGATATCGAGCCCCTCATCACTGCTGATGTGCGCTTCATACCAAGCAACCGGGCCATCTGTCGGTTGGTGTGAATTAATCATCAGTCGAGTTGCCCCGTCATCGGTCACAGGAGGAGCCACAGCAATTGCATTAGAACCAATGGGAATCGATGTTAAACCCAAATCTGCTGTCAGCTTGGCAACCTCGCGCGCACGCGTTGGGCCGACGACTTCTTTGAGCACTTGGTCGAACCCGTAAAACATAAGATGACGCACAACGAAGCCCGTAATGACATCCTCTTTTGTAATCGGCAGCATCGATCGGTCGACTCTGTCGGGATGCTGTTCAGCAAAATAATTCAATCCATCGGTGTAGGCTTCCACCAGAAGCCGAGTCTTTGGAGTCAGTTGCGATGAATAACCCTTCTCTACCCAGTCGCGAACCCCCAACCAGTGAATCATGTAATCTGCTGGTGCCGCATCGATCCCGTTATATCGTGCCGACTCACCCCGATAAAATGGCATAGTCTCTTCAATGAGTTCCCAGCCATCTTCTGCTTGGGCATAGGCAAATCCGAAGGCCGTATCCGCATCGCGGACACCATGAACATGAGGGATTCCCCACTTATCACGTTCGATCGTGACCTGATATTTTGATCGATCTACCTGTGGGACAATTGACTCCTGCTGACCAACACATCCAGCAAGCAAAATGCCCACCAAAGCTAGATACCTCATACCGCTCCTTACTTCCCGTTAGGGGAATGATGCTTCATCTATCGGGCCCGCGGCGAGCTTGTTCTCGCCTGCAGCAAACCCTCATGAAACAGATGTTTTAAAAGATCAATATTACTGAAATTAGGATACGTGGCTCGAATCACAAATGCGAGCTCTCGATGCGGACCGGGCTCATCAAGACGAACTGCAACCAATCTAGGATCATGATCTACCAACTGTGGAAGGGCCATCTCGGGGAGCAAGGTAGAACCCATTTCAGCCATAACCAACTGAATTAGCGTGTTCAGGCTCGTTGCGCTCATAGAGTGACTGGTCGACTCCTGAAACTGACAAGCGGCGAGCGCATGGTCCTTCAAGCAATGACCTTCTGAGAGCAGCATTAAGTTTTCATGGACCAGCTCAGCCGAAGTGATTTTCTCACGCACCGGCTCGGATGGATCCGAGTGAGCTACCCAATAAAAGTCCTCCTGCCAGAACGGGAACGTTAGTAGGCCAGAACAATCATAGGGCAAGGCTAAAACTGCCGCATCGATTTCACCAGCTCGCACCTTATCGATCAGTTCTTGTGATTGGGATTCAATGATTCTGAGTCGGGCATGAGGGTAGCGGGATTTCACGATGGGAAGCGCAATCGGGAGTAAATAAGGTGCAATTGTTGGGATCATGCCTATTGTGATGACCCCGCTAAGTGGCGCTTGGTCACTCTGCTTCAAGCGCATTATATCGTCAATTTGGAGATTAACCTGATGTGCTTTAGCCAGCAGCGATCGTCCCAAGGGGGTCACGAGTACCTTTTTGTTATCGCGCTCAAAAATCTGAAAACCCAGTTGGTTCTCCATCTCGTTCAGGGCCGTACTGAGCGCTGATTGAGATACAGAACATGCCTCTGCTGCCTTGCGGAAATGAAGAGTCTTCTCTACCGCCAATGCATACCGAATTTGTTTTATTGAAATCATGGTTTATGTCGCTACTCACCGCGCCTATAAAGTGCTATACATCGATGATTTAGTCTAATCATTTTCGCTCAAAAATCCATATTCATACTGCGCAGCCCAGCCGAAGCCTGTTCTGGGTTATGTGAGCATCTCTAGCTGTTGCTTTCGCAGCTCGGCTTTCTGCACTTTACCCATCGCATTGCGTGGCAGTTCATTCACCAACCGAAACCGCTTCGGACGCTTAAAGCCGGCCAATTCCCCGGCACACAACGCGGCCAGCGATTCGATCAGACTAGATTCGTCATCAACGGGTGATGCTGGCACGATCACGGCGATGACTTGCTCTCCGTAATCTGGGTCGGGAATACCAATAACCGCCGATTCCATCACCTGTGGATGTTCATCAAGCACCTGCTCAATCTCTTTGGGATAGATGTTAAGGCCTCCGGAAATGATCATATCTTTCGACCGCCCAACGATTGAATAGTAGCCTTCGGCATCAATACTTGCGATGTCACCCGTCTTAAAAAAGCCATCATCGCTAAAATCGGCACGTGTTTTTTCGGGCATTCCCCAATACGCTTTAAATACATTGCGCCCACGCACCATCAGCAAGCCAGCCTCTTGCCCAGTCACGGCAGAGTCTTTAAGGGCTTCAATCCGAACATCTATGCCCGGCAATGGAAAACCTACTGAGCCCGGCTTACGCTCGCCCTTAAGCGGATTAGACAACGTCATCCCGGTTTCTGTCATGCCGTACCGCTCAAGAATCTGATGTCCCGTCCTCAACTCAAATTCACGCCAAGTGGTTGCTAACAGAGGTGCGGAGCCTGATATAAAGAGCCTCATTGAACGGCACACTGAGGCCGACAGTTCAGGATCTTGTAATAAACGGGTGTAATAGGTGGGCACCCCCATGAAAACTGTTGCGCGTGGCAGTTCAGATAGTACTGCCGGCGCACTGAAAGACGTGTGCCAAAGCATCGATGCACCGCTAATCAGAGCACAATGGCAGGCCACAAAAAGACCATGCACATGAAAAATGGGCAAGGTATGAAGCAGTACATCTGCAGCAGTGAACTGCCACGCATCGATCAGAGCGAATGCGTTACTGCTCAAATTATCATGGGTCAGCACGATCCCCTTCGGACGACCCGTGGTGCCCGATGAGTACAGTAGTGCCGCTGGCGCATTACCCTCTAGTACGGCTATAGTTTCGAGGGTTTCATCTGTCACATGATCCAGCAGACTACCGCGCCCATTCTGGTCTAGGGTCAGAATTCGCTCCACCTTTGCGGTCCGCCCCACCCTTTCACTCTGTAACTCACGATCTGGACTGCAAACAAATAACTTGGGGCCAGCATCTTCCAGAAAATACGCGAGCTCTCGATCGGAATATGCCGGGTTCAGAGGATGATAAATAGCGCCAACTTGCAAACAAGCGAAATACAGGCAAAGTGATTCGGGTGATTTGAGAACCTGAGCAGAAACACGATCTCCCGGCACCACGCCAAGGCGAGATAACACCGCCGCAAGTTTAGCACTGAGTATCCCTAAATCTGAGTAGGACCAGGTGACACCAGATTCGGTAATGAGTGCAGGAGAGCGCGCATGAAGTGGATTTCGCAGATTTAACACGGACAGTAAATTATGGCTGTTATCTGACATTGCGACGCAATCAACTCCGACTAAAAACATACAATACTGGCGGCACAATAGGCTCTCAGTCACTTTTGTTAGCACACAGCCTTACAATCTGCCTCTTAATTCGACAGGCTCGCCACCGAATCATTATTATCGGCAGAATGACTTAACTCCGGCAACGCCACTCTAGCATACGCCCCAAAGAAAGGTCTTTAGACCCACTCAAATTTTGGCACCAATCTGCTATAGTGATCAGCCAACAATAACTTTAATAGGTATTTGCCATGACAGATGAACGCAGTTTGCGGGAAGATCTCGCCGCCCTCTATCGCATATTCGACCACTTAGGTTGGGGGGAACTCATCTATAACCACATTACCGTCAAACTCCCGGGCGACGATGGACATTTTCTGATCAACCCTTACGGACTGCTCTATAGCGAAGTCACTGCCTCCAACTTGGTGAAAGTGGATATCAATGGCAACATCATTGAACCCACCGAATACCACGTAAATCCTGCAGGGATGTTAATTCACAGCTGTGTCCACGCAGCTCGTCACGATATTGTTTGTATTGCCCACACGCACACGACCGCTGGAATGACAGTCGCCTGTCAAGAGGGGGGGCTCCGTCCGGATAACTTTTACTCAACACTTTTGCACAATAAAATTGCGTATCATGACTTCCAAGGCCTTACTGTTGATGAGGCTGAGAAAGACCAGTTAGTCGAGAATCTAGGCGATAAAGCGATGCTCATGATTCTTAGAAATCATGGTTTACTTGCAGGTGGTAGAACCATAGCGGAGGCCTTTGCCAACTTGTGGATTCTAGAGCGCTCCTGCCAAATCCAAGTCTCAGTTGATCAAACCGGTGTCAAACAGATTCCAGTGCGGCAGGAAGTGTTAGATCGCAGCGAAAAGCTACTGGCCGTTCAAGGTATGGGGCAACCCACCGGAACGCTCGAATTTGCTGCAATGAAACGTTTAATGGATAAAATTGACCCCAGCTACCGTCAGTAGTGTCTCGATCAGTACTGACAGTATAAGGTGCCCCTGACGCTGTGATCCTCTCGGAGCTGATCCAGCGTATTAAGTATTAAGCGAGTTTTTCAGCCAATAAAAAGAGCGCTCAAAATGAAACCTATTTTCATCGCCATTGCCGTCATCAGTACATTTACCGTGATCGTCTCTTTCTCGAGTGCCAGTGTTGCAGGTGTACCCATATTTTTAGCCTGTGTCGCGCTAGCGATGCTTATTCAATGGTTTGCGTTCGTGCCCGCCTACCTGCAACAAACCGAAAAGTTCTATGACCTCACCGGCAGCCTAAGCTTTATCGTCACTGTGGCGGCAGCTCTGATACTGGCAGGCCAATATGATGTCCGATCACTGCTACTCGCGAGCCTTGTCATTTTGTGGGCAGTAAGGCTCGGCAGCTTCCTAGTAGCTCGAATCCATCAAGATGGCGGTGACGACCGTTTTGATAAGATCAAACCTCACCCAAAACGCTTCTTTCTGACGTGGACACTGCAAGGCCTGTGGGTCAGTATTACCGCGTCAACTGCCATCGCCGCAATAAGCTCAACCGAAGTGGTTGAACTCTCTTTATACGACCTGAATGCCGTCATCATCTGGGCCATAGGATTTGGCATCGAAGTCATTGCTGACGCCCAGAAGCGACGTTTCCGAGAGCGCAATGGCAGTGGAGCCTTCATTACAGAGGGCTTGTGGGCTTACAGCCGACATCCGAACTATTTCGGTGAAATCGTGCTCTGGATTGGTATCGCTTTACTCGCGATACCAGCGCTAGAAGGTAGCGCCTATCTGACCTTACTATCGCCCGTATTTGTTTTCATTTTGCTCACCAGAATCAGCGGCATTCCCATGCTAGAGAAGAAGGCAGAGGCAAAATGGGGACAATCAGACGCTTACCAAGCCTACAAGAAGAAGACACCGTTACTGGTGCCATTTCTCGGTTAACTAATAAGGAAAAAGTAAGCTCTAGGTTCACTCTACTGAGCGTAGCGGGACTCCGAATAAACTATTTAAGCCTTTCGAGTAATGTTGATGATAGTGCGCTAAGCCAAGCTGGTCATCTAGCGCTCTCAGGGCTGCATGTAAGTCCGACAGGAGCACTGACGGTGTATCAACTTGGATGGCGTGCCCTAATGTCTCTTTAATGGTGTCTTCGTAAATCGCCGTAAAGATTGAGTCTACGTTCGGAAAGTATTGGTACAGTGACCCCATAGCAACCCCCGCCACTTCGCAGATCTTACTTGCCTGAATATTTTCGATTGAAGTCCGTTTAGCGACAATCATGGCAGCCTGCTTGATCGAGGTGACCAAAATGATGGAGCGTGTCTGCTTGGGATATTTCCGCATGCGAGTGGGTCGATACAGAGGCTCGGCAATCGGAGATAAACCTGCCGGTGGCCATGTACAGAAAAGAGACTGGGTGCTGTCGTCATAAGACAGTAACTGGGCATCTAATGTCCGCATTGATTTCCCCAATAGCAATGAGTGAAGCGTCTAGTGTGTCAGTGTGCCGCGCGCAAAGAACTAAGAACAGGTCTGAATCATTCAAAAATACTCACAAAAAAAATCAGAATTTTGCGGTAAAGCGGTATAAAATTGCCTTAGCAACCCCGAAGCTCACTAAAAATTTATTATGGCAACGATCTGCAAACACCACGTGCTCACCTCAATGTCTGGCATACCTAGCCCGCAGAGGGATGTCTCTCAACTGCTATTACGAGCCGGAATCAATCCGCTCGCCCTAGAACATGATTCAGCGAGAGTTCACACAGACCAAGTTGCGCGCTTATTTCAGTGGGTCATGCGAACCTTAAATGATGAATTTATGGGCTTCGCAGCCACTCCATCAAAGCTTGGGACCTTTGCACTAATGAGCGAGCTCATTCCCAACTGCTTGACTCTGAGAGAGCAACTAAGATCAAGTACCAAGTTCTATAACCTTACCCACACCGCCATTCAGTTTACTCTCGAAGAGCGCCAAAATAGCGCGTATCTTGGGATCAACCTGAGTGAGAACACCTATGACACCGCGCATTTTCTCAGAGAGTTTCTATTGGTTTTGTGGCATCGATTTCCTAGCTGGCTCATTGGGCAGCCAATCACCCTGACTGCCGCAGAATTTTCATTCGATCGACCCGAACATGAATCTGAGCTAAAAGTCATGTTTCCCTGCAAAATACGCTTCGGATGCGCCGAGAATCGACTGATATTCAACGCCTCTTATCTCGACAAGCCGATCACGCGGACCCGGGCAGAGCTTGGGCGTTATATTGAGCGGACGCCATCAGACATCATGACCATACCCGGGCGAGCGCAAACCTTAGAATCACAAATCGAGCGTCAATTATCGCTCAGAGAATCGGAGCAGAACAAAGTTCCCACCTTGATCGAGATCGCAAAGACTTTACAGATCAGCCCCCAAACGCTGCAACGGCGACTCAAGCAATCGGGCAGCAGTTTCAACAGTATTAAAGAGAATTGGAGACGAGAACACGCGCTGCAACTCTTGCGATCGCCCCAGCTATCGGTCGAGCATATCAGCGAAAAATTAGGCTTTGCCGAGGCGCGGTCATTTACTCGGGCCTTTAAAACCTGGACTGGGTTATCGCCCCGCAGTTATCGAAAAATGATGTAATATCTGCGACATCAGCAGGGTTCAGGATGACCGCTTCGAACCTTAAAAAGGTACCCAACTTAATGTTGGCGGATACGCAACCTCGTCATTGCCAAAACCCTGCGGACCTATCCGCTTTGCGCATATTGCTTCACAAAATTGAAATGGTCCGGTAACTGGGAAAGCGATTGATCGACACGCTCTAGATTTTGGCGCAAAAACTCAGACAGTTCGACACTGCTCATCTGATCTACGATTGGGTGATACGTCTTTGGGATAAGCCCCTGCCCCATCATTACCTGGACCCATGAGTTCTCGGCAAACACATCGTCTTGATCCTTAAAGACCGTGCCAGACGATCCGAATAACGACATTCTATGCTTCAACGACTCGGGGATATCCATACCCCGACAGTAACGCCAGAACTCAGTATCATCTCGCTCCGTTAAGTGATAGTGCATCACAATAAAATCACGAATGCGCTCAGCCTCTCGTCGCATCTTCGCGTTGTACTCGTTGCGGACAGACTCGAGAATTGTGTCTGAGGGAAACATGAGCAGCAGCCATAGCAAGCCATTCTGGATAAAATGAATACTGGTCGACTCAAGAGGCTCAATAAATCCGCTCGACAATCCAAGAGCAATACAATTCTTGGTCCAATGCTGCTGCCGCTGCCCGGTGGTGAATTGAATAAATCGAGGCTCCGTAGTCGCTTCTCCCTGTGTATTCCGGCGCAGCAGAGCGATCGCTTCCTCGTCCGTTTGATACTTCGAGCAGTACACTAGCCCATTCCCTACTCTGTGTTGCAGAGGAATTCGCCACTGCCAGCCGGCGCCATGAGCAATGGCTCGAGTATAGGGGATCGCTGGCGATACCGATTCAGTTTGCAGCGCTACCGCTCTATCGCACGGTAACCAGTGAGACCAGTCCTCGAATCCTGTGCCCAGCGCTTCAGCAATGAGCCGCCCCCGAAAACCAGTGCAATCGATAAATAAATCACCTTCTATGATTTGGCCCGACTTTGTGAGTAGATGCGTGATATTACCGTTCGATGGATCTAGGCTTACTTGATCTATAATTCCTTCGACCCGTCTCACCCCTGCTTGTTCTGCTAGCCGCCGTAAGTAAGCCGCGTATTGAGTCGCGTCTAGGTGGTACGCATAATTGATTTTGTGACTTGATACTAAGCCAAAGCGGCTCATTTCAGCGGCCTGCAGTTCTAAGCAGTAGTCCCCGTAAGGCTTTGCAAAGCCCTCGTTAACCCCACGCAGCCAAAAGTGATGAAAACCCGCAGCCCAACATCCCGTCCCAGTATCCCCAAAACTGTGGATATAGCGGTGTCCCAGTTTGCGCCAGTTCTCGAAGGCGATGCCCAGCTTGAATGTGGCCTTGGTCTCCCGCAGAAATTCGGGCTCTGATATTTTTAGCAACCGGTTAATAGTCAGAAGCGAGGGGATAGTCGCCTCGCCGACGCCGATAGTACCAATGGTCTCCGACTCTATCAGAGTAATATCAAGACGTCGGCCCACCAATTTCGAAATGCTGGCTGCGGCCATCCAACCAGCCGTGCCACCACCAGCAATGACGACTTTATTAATTTGACTCATGACACCTCACTCCTAATGCTGTCAACGCTTCAACTGATTGAGCAACATCGCTCGGATTCTTTTTGCTTTGGTCTCGTTGGGAGCACCAAGTCTACCCAAGGCCTCCGGCGCAATATGCTGGGTTGCGGCTTGATCCTCATTAAAAATGTAGTAATCGAAAAAGAGTTTCCAAGCGCGTTTCATATCAGGTGGCAAATCCCGCACGCTCAAGAGTGCGTGCAGTAGCGCATCGTTGGGCGATCCCGCGTATGCCGGAGTCCGCGACCACCAGTAA
Source organism: Aequoribacter sp. (assembly GCA_965656045.1). Taxonomy (GTDB): domain Bacteria; phylum Pseudomonadota; class Gammaproteobacteria; order Pseudomonadales; family Halieaceae; genus Aequoribacter. Next base: position 14,914 of record CBFHJC010000008.1, on the reverse strand, counting down.
TTGACAAGAATATTTAAAGGTTCAAGGGCGTCGACCTGGTGCCACCACATGCTGGGTATGAGAATCGCGTCGCCAGGTTCCAGCACGACAGTTTCACTCGCCCTCAAAGCCTCTGCTGCGCGAGGGAAACGGGCATAATCAATCGCCTCAAAATCAACCAAGCTAATGGGCTGACCAGCAGGGGTCAAATCTAGCGGTCCGACATAAAGATTACTGATCTGATCAGGCGCGAATAAACGAAACTTCCGCCTTCCTGCAACACAGCAGGCAATATTCTGAGGGAGATCAAAATGCGCCGCGACGCGCGTCTGATTGCCTATCCAAACGCTAGCAATCGGGTCTAGGTGCGTCAGCGGTAAATCATACTTTGCCCTGAATCCCGGCAACCACTGGTCAATATTTGTTGAGCCCACATACAGTGCGGGTGAATCTGGTTGAGTCTCGCAATTCAGCAACTTATCGATAACATCATCTAGACGGGCATCGATCTGTAAAAAGTTAAACCCATCCATCGCATCATTGTAAAAAAAACGGCCCTCGTGACCCGCCTCGGCCAAGAACGTTGCCACGGGCTTACCCTGATAAAACGTTAGCAGGGTTTTAAGTGCCTCTCTAGCACCAGATCTTCCGCCTTGCACAATATCCCACGTCTTCACAAGACCCCGGAGAACGACCGGTTGTGCCCTGTCGAGTACGCTCGGCTCTAACTCATCAGGCCCGCTTAAATAAATCTCTTCAATGGCCATAATCGTGGGCGGCCCTACTCTAGCAACCGATTACGGCGCTCAACTAAACGACCCAGCTGTGACATTGAGGCGACCATCATATAACACGGCATGAGCCAGCCAGCCTCAGCCAGAGCAGTAACAAGTCTGCCATCGGCTCGCTGGAGGGCGTCGTCATCGATGCCAAAAAAGTCCTGTAGCTCGTAGCTCTCTCCGTTCGAGAGTTTGATAGATAACGTCACAGACTGCACAAGTTCATGCTCGACCAGAGCCGTTACAAATTTATCGTTGGTTTCAGAAGCTTGTCGCAGATGCTCTAACAACGTCGCCTTCGACTCCAAAAAATCACTCGGGCTTCCCTGTTCCAAGAACAATGGCTCACCCGCCTCTAAGTTGACTCGAGGGTGTTCCATGTCAATAGCAACGACGTGCTGACGGTCAGAAATAGAACTCTTATCCTCTCCTATCAGGAAGGGTTGGCGACGCATCATGGCGGGCACATAACTCGCGTCCCAACGGTCTGCCTGCAGAAAAAGATTCTCGCCCCTCTCGAACCCAAGAAGTGCAATCGGAGAAAATTTCCCGGACACGGGGTCTTTATGGATGAGTATAGGATAGTGTGCCTGGATACTTCGCATCTCTTCCGGAAACGTCAACACGAACATAACGTCATCACCAAACTGCGCACCAAATCCGGTTTGGACGCGGACATTCTGGTGATCGATATTATTGAGCTTCTGAAAATCCGCCATTACAACCTCTCTACTGCTGGATGAGGCACACTCGAGAAACTATGCGACTGCAACTGCCGCACTAGCTCACGATTGGTCGGCAAATGTTCACAGAACCGCGCCTGAGCCTGTTGTGTTCGCAACTGCCGCTCTCGGTATTGAGTGAGCCGACGAGCGTGAAATCTCGATCGAAGAACGGGGTCTCGTGTCTGAAACCCCATTCCATAAAGTACATATTGATAACTTGCCGATGGGAAGAGATCATCTATTCTCCCCTCGTCATGATGCCATGGCGCCTGGTAATTCCATCGCGCCAAATCTGACCTCAAAGATTCTGGAATGCTATCCGATTCTTTGTGCTGGCGCCAATAGGCTGAGTCGTCTCGCGAGCTAATGGCATAATGCAGTTTCAAAAACCGAATGATCTCAGTCCAACGATAAGTAAACTGTCGGTTAAATCGATCAGCCACGGCGTCCATGCCACTGCGATAAGCGGGTAATTGATCGGTTAAAAACTGAGCGCTGAGCTCTACCAACACCAATGCCGAAGCCTCGAGAGGCTCTACAAAACCCGCTGACAATCCAATAGCCACGCAGTTGCGATGCCAAAACTTGGACCGATAGCCCGACTCAAAACTGAGTTTCCTGGGGGACAAAGACTCAAAATCAACATGCGCCGCCTCGCGCTTGAGGTACGACTTAAGCCCCTCCAAGGCTTGCTCATCACTCTGATGTGACGAACTATACACTCGGCCTACACCTCGTCGATGCTGTAATCCAATGTCCCAGGTCCAACCTGCGTCGTGGGCCGTACCCAGTGTCACCGAGCTAATGGAGTCTAACTCAGTGGCATAGGGCACCTGAACTGCTAATGCACGATCGTTGAACAAATACTTCGAGCAATCAACTTTATCTATCCCAAAATGTTGGCCAATGAGCAATGATTCGAAGCCACTGCAATCAATAAAAAGATCACCCTCTATTCGGCCATAATTTTTGCCTATGACTGCTGCAATATCGCCGTCCGAATCCGACTCTACCCCTATCAAATGGTCCTTAATATGGCACACCCCAAGCCTTTCCACCGCGTGTCGCATCAGTAAACCAGCAAAGCGGCCTGCATCAAGGTGATAACCGTAGTTAAGTGCGTAAGCGTAATTGGGCATACCGATCTGTTTGGGCGCCAAGTTGCGGTCACAGACCGCCGGCTGCGGCGACACACTGTCGGCAAAGGGCTCATTATTAGCTGAGTTTTGCCAAGACCACCACGCATTCTCTTCGGCATGATCTTGAGGGAGCGAGAACGGATGGTAATAGTAATCATCTGCACCTCGTGACCACCCGATAAACTTTGACCCCTGTTTGAAACTTGCACCACATTCACGAACGAATTCGGTCTCAGTAATTCCAATTTTATTCAGCGTGGTGCGCATAGAAGGCCAGGTACCCTCTCCCACACCGATGGGTCCGGTCTGGTCAGACTCTACTAAGGTGAGGGTCAGTGTCTCAGACGAGAGTTCAAAGTGCGCCGCAAGACGCGCCGCAACTAACCAGCCAGCAGTCCCACCGCCCACCACAACAATACGCTTTACCTGATCAAACTCTTCAGTCATCTCGCATGATAGCCGTTTGTTTATTTTTAAACGTTGATTTTAGCGTCTGCCTTAAAGTAAAAACCGCTCAAAGAGCGGTTTTATAAGGGTCAATAAACCAGTCTAGTAGACGTAACGGAACCCAAACTGATACCGAGCACCACTCTGACCCACATTATACAGCTGGTAAGCATTGCGACCGAAACTTCGGAATGTCTCATTCGTCAGATTTATGCCTTCTACAAACACCACCAACGAATCAGTGAGCTCATAACTCGCATTCGCGTCCCACTGCTCATATTCTTCCTGGTAGCCTGGCTGAGTAACTCCCCCTGTGAAGAATTCATCACGCCAGTTGTATGCAATACGAACCTGAATACCGTGCTTATCGTAGTACGCAATAAAGTTACGCGTATCACTCAACCCTGGTAGCGCAAATTGTGGTTCGTTAGACAGGCGATTGAACACAGCAGTCCCGTCGGCGATAGTTGCATTGGCAATAAATCCAAAGCCAGTAGCCGCAAAATCATGCTGCCATGCGATCTCCCATCCATCAATCTCGGCGATCTCAGCTGAGTTGAGACTCGTATCTACGTCAAAGTACGCAGGGTCATCTCTTCCAGGAACACCGGTAATGGTTTGTGCCGTAACATCGACACCAGGTTCATTCGGGAAATTGGTAAATATGTACTCGCGAATAGCTGCGTTTGATGCCGTGACACCCAAAGCATCAACAGCCTGCGAATACAGTGGCCCCAACGCTGGATGAGCTAAACCGGGGAATAACACCACGTCCTCTCTTTCAGCCGCCGTTACAAAGTTCTCTACGCTCTTATCAAAGTAACCGATCGAGACATAGCTCGAATCCCCGTAATAATATTCGAGAGAGAAATCCCAATTTTCTGATTCATGCGGCAACAATCCCGGGTTACCCACAAAACCGTCTGCCGTATGCTCTCCCTCCACGACTCTGAGGACCTGGCCAATTGACAAGTTACCGACCAAATTAGAGAACGGAGATCTTGCAATGGTCTCGCTGTAAGATGCTCTGAATTTCAGGTCATCCAGAATATTAATATCGAAGTCGATACTCGGTAGAGTCGCATCGTATGACCCGGTCAAGGACGAGGGCACTGTTTCACCAGACGGAATAGCCGAAAACTCATTGGTAGACGCCCATTCAATACGAGTGTAGCTCTGCGACTCAGCGCTCGAAGTGACATCGGTCTCTTCATAGCGCACACCCGCTCGCACACTGTAATCGCGATCAAACATAACACCATTGTAATTTACTTGAACAAACGTCGACTGCGTTTCTTCACGGAACTGGTTACCAAAGCCTTTATCACTGTCGGCACAAAAGCCAGTGCCACAATCCCCACCTGCCAAAGCGGTTGGGAGATAGTACTGATCTGTGGACGGTAAGGTTTGCAAAAATGCGCCCCGGTTCGCGACTTCCGCCATATCGAACATGAAGAAATTATTAGTGGCTCCCTTGCCGCCATTGAGCTGATCGTAGATCCCCTCGAGCGACGCAGGCACCATCAAATCTGCGATAGCACCGAAGGCAGAAGCCTGATTTTGACCCCAGCTATTCCGTTGAACCACACTGCCGGCCTCAAAATTATCAAGATCAGACTGTGACACACCGAAATCAATTGAAAGCCTCTCATTAAGATCAAAACTGCCACTAAATTGCGTCTGCTCAATATTCATTTCTGCCCAGTCATTGGCGAACACGCTACCAGTGATTTGCATATCATCGGGTGATAGTGGGTCTGAACGCGTGATCGAAGTCACAGGAAGATCAGCACTAAAATCAACAGTTGCCGCCTCGCGCCCAAATGCCGCAATCGATAGGTTCGCTGAGCTTCCGAAAGGACTGTTCGGCGATCGCTCGGCCTTCGAATCGTGATGGTCAAGTTCAAGAACCAACCGATCATTGACATCCCACTGCAAATTGAATCCAAGTGACGAGCGCTCGTTCTTCGACGCATCAACACCCGCTCCCATAGGGGTGTCAGGCTGATTGAACGTCTCGGTGTAGATTAGCGGCGATGCAATAGGTCCATCACTCCACGTGGCCGACTGACCTGTTGGGCTGAACCAGATCGACATATTGTTGTAGCGATGATCTAGTTCCAACTCGGCTACTGTGTAATCCAGAGTCGCAGTAACCGACTCCACGGGGCGCCACTGCAGTGTGAGTTGCCCGTTGATTCGCGTGCGCTCCCATTCATCGAGCTGATAAACAACCTGTTGTGGTAAAGCGGCCAGGTCGCCCTGCCCAGGTTTATTGACCTGCTGCCCGTTATCTGCAATTGCCTGCCCGGGACGCTCAAACCACTGAGTATTAAAAGCACCCGCCTGGCCATTGTTACGCTCCTGAAAAGACCCCGACAAGGCCACGCCTACGGTGTCATCGAAAAAGGTTTGACTGAACAGACCTGAAACTTCAGGTGTGTAATCCTCGCCTGTAGTCGTTGACAAATCGTGAACCGCTTTGGTGCTGAAAGCCAATTTTAGACCTGGGTTATCAAGAGGTTTTGCGGTTTTGATATTGATGGTTGCCCCAATACCGCCGGTCGCCACACTCGCCTGACCGGTTTTATAGATCTCAACGCCTGAAACACTCTCAGACGCCAAATCGCCAAAATCAAATGAGCGACCACCACCACTGTGAGTCGGCATTTGGCGACCATTTAAGGTGACCAAGTTGAAGTCTGCACCGAAACCACGAACTGTTACCGTAGAGCCTTCACCTCTAGTGCGCTCAATCGCGACACCTGTAATTCTCTGAAGCGATTCCGCCAAGTTAGTGTCAGGAAATGCACCGATATCCTCAGCTGTAATGGCATCTACCACGCCCGCTGAGTCCCGCTTTGTATCCATTGCTCGCTTCAAACTTGCTTTGATGCCGGTCACAACGACCTCTTCCATAACCGGCACGCTATCCTGAGCTTGCGCAGTGATGCTCAAGCTCAGTCCCATGGCGACTGACACTGCAGCCGCCATTGCATTCTTATTGAACATGTTATGTTGCATATTGGTTACCCCTTGCAAACTATTTTTAGTATCGTTTGTGCCCGTATCACTGTGGTGTCGCCACTCGAACATTTTTTATCGTGACCGGCTGATCTCGCTCAGCAAGGTACATCAAAAATGAACTGTAGGTTTGTGCAGCAGCCTGCTGCGGGATAACCACTGAATACTCGGTCTCTGCTGTGCCACTCACCGTCACTACGTCAGTACTAAAGTTCGGATCGACGTCTGGGAACGGTGCATTCTCAAACACAAACCGGACGCCTGTGTCAGGAGTACCCTCAGGTAAGGCTGCAACAAAGCGCACTTCACCTCCAGAACCGAAGGTGAATGGATACAGATCTGCATTATTGTTCGCAAAACCACCCCAAGCCTCGGCACCCGATGGGAACGTGTATGTTTCACTCGCATCGACAAACGCGCCACCAAACGCGCCACTGAAATCAGCAGGTGCTGAGTCGACTAAGGTAACGGCAGCATAGGCGGTTACGATGACATCGGTAACCATTACTGGCTGGTCGTTCTCGACGATATACATCAAGAAAGAGCTGAAGGTCTGGCCAGCAGCCTGAGCGGGGAATTCAACTTCGTACACTGCCTCACCACCGCTGATCACCACATTGTCGGTGCTGAAGTTTGGCTCGACATCGGGAAACGGTGCGTTCTCAAAGACAAAACGCACGTTAGTACCATCTACGCCACCTTCGGGAATGGCTGCAGTAAAGGTTACCTTACCGCCATTTTCGAAGCTCATTGGGTACATTTCAGCATTTTCATTGGCAAAGCCACCCCATGGCTCAGCCCCCGATGGGAAGGTGTAAATCTCGTTCGCATCAGAGAAGGCCCCACCGAACGACCCACTAAAGGCGGCCGGCCCGTAGGTCGTTCCACCAGCGCCAGCAGATGGCTCTCGCCCAGCAACTTCGTAGCGAGCGTTAGCAACCTCAAAAGAGAGTCCCTGTTGACTACCCCAAGTAGGAAACAAAACCAATCCAGCATTGACCTTGGTCAAATCTAGACCTAAGGATTTGAGGTCAGATACCGAGATCTCGAAGGTTTTCCAAGTACCTGGCTCATAATCAGATAAATCGAGCACCTGATCCCCGGTACCGCACGGGAAGAAACAATCTACTTTATACACCATTCCAGCGGCCGCAGTAGAGGCGGGGATACGCAAGTCGAAAACCAGCTTACCTTCCGCTTCGTATTCACTGAGGTCAACACCACCCGCTGAACCGAAGAAGAACACACCGTCTGCACCATTAGTGCCAAAATTGACCAGCAAGGCGTTACCTCGATCGGCATCACCGGAGTCAGTCACAGTCCATGTAATCAAGTTGCTGGTATTGCCATCGCCACAGTAGTCACCGTTGACAATAGTGTCATAACCACACGCTCCGCGATCCCATAGTCCATTGATTTCACCGTCAACAAAAATAGGAGCTAGCGCACCATCCACTTCGCCGCCGGGTGGCGTGATACCGCACCCATTACGAGCAGGGTGACCACATGCCAAGCTAATATTATCGACCATGACATGCGCCGCACCGGTGGGCTCAAGAACAAATAAACTATTGACTTTACTGGTATCAAGACCTGCCTGACCGGGGAGCGGGTTAGCCAACAGATCGTTAACTTTCACGCTGTAGGTAAACCACTGATCTTTCGGTAGATCCGCGATCTTCAACTCTTTCTGACCCAACGCAGGGTAGCCACTGTCCATTTTAATCAGAATAGCGCTTTCTAAATCCGTGCCCGCGCTATCGATATACATATCGAACTTGATCTCACCGGCGTGGATTTCCCAAAAATTAGGATTGTTACCAAAACCAAACAAGGACACAGTTGAGGCATCCGTTGTGTTAATCGAAATGTTGCCCATGTTGGACGTTATTACTTCAATAACGGTACCTCGACCCTCTACACTCGACTCCATGAAGCTCAGTGCGCCATCGTTATTCCAAAACGAATTGACAGCCAACTGCTGAACGACTTCTTCGCCACCAATGGTCCAAGAGAACCCCTGGGCAGAATCAGTGTACATAGGGAAAGTGGCTTCGAAGGGCTCTTGAGCATCGGGCCGTTCAAGAGATCTGTCTGCATTTGAGTTACACCCACCACCATCAGCTTGACCATAACTGCACTCATAGACTCTGATGTAGTCGACGACCATTTCGGAGGGGATGTCAGCATTATTGACTGCACCCGGCAAATTGCCACCGACCGCCAGATTCACAAGCAAATGGAATTCGGTATCAAAAGGTGCCGATGCTGGACCAGATTCATAACCCGTAGCCGAATCTTTGTAGTAGTAGCTGTAGTAATGATCTGCGCCTACCGTTTTGACATGCTGCCCATCAATAAACCAGCGCAGCTCGTCCTCTTCCCACTCTATTGCGTAGGTGTGAAACTCGCCTGCGGCGTCATCGAGATCAACATCTAAGCCGCTCAACTGATTCAGAGGCCAAGGAAATCCATGGTGAACCGTCGTGAACACGCGTTCATCGTCCGTACCTGCGTTGACCACCTCCATGATGTCGGCTTCACCACTTGCCGCCCAGACACCATAGGGCGACTCGGTTGGCAACATCCATACAGCAGACCACAGGCCCTGACCCTCAGCAGCCTTGGCTCTCACTTCCACGCGACCGTACTTAAAGTCAAACTTGCCCGCAGTGCGGAGACGAGCTGATGTGTAGGGGAATCCTGGCACTACCTCTTCGCTCTTGGCAACGATAGTGAGTACACCATCAGCTACAACAGCGTTCTCAGCTAAATACCATTGCTGCTCGTTGTTGCCCCAGCGCGACAAGCCATATTCGGCACCCTCACCGGTCTGCGCTTCCCAATGGTTAGCGTCGAGACTGGCACCGTCAAACTCATCACTCCAAACGAGTGACCACTCGTTCTGAGGCTCTGGATAAAAGGCTGCTACTTCTGGCGTTTTGGCGCTGTCGCCACCACCACCGCATGCGCTTACCACTGCGATAGCTGCCGCCAAGCCGAAATAGCGCTGCGTCCTGCGTATTGGATCAGACATTGATAACCCCGTTTATTTTAGGTTTATATAATTAGGCAACGTATTTATCCCACAACATGACTGCAACGGTAAGCCGGACGCGACACGCGGGATTAAAGGCGAGATAAGTGGGATTATGCGTTTAGAAGGTCGGCGGGAAATGTAAAATGGCGGTGGAGGAGGGATTCGAACCCTCGATACCGATTAAGGTATGCACCCTTAGCAGGGGTGTGGTTTCAGCCACTCACCCACTCCACCGAATTGTGTCACTGGATTGTACCAGCCCTATCTGTTTGTTCGAATCCCCCCGTCGGGATGGATTCGATCGCGCGGCATAATAACACATCAAGCGCACAATCAAAGGGATTAGGCGGGATCCGTGTCTGGTTTTTTTGTTAATAGCACCTGGCTTTCCGAACGCTTCCCAATCCCGAGCTCAGAACGAGTGATGGCCAGATCTTTCGGCGCATCGATGCCGACACGGACTTGCCCACCCTTCGATGACACAACCGTGATCGTTATCGAGTCACCGATAACGAAGCTTTCACCAATTTTTCGGGTTAGTACCAGCATCACTCACTCCATGAATCTGCTGTTGAACTACTCTTCGACCGGATCGCCGTCTAAACCAAAGGCAGTGTGCAGAGAACGAACTGCAAGCTCTAAAAACTTCTCTTCGATAATGACTGAGATTTTGATTTCTGAGGTCGTGATCATCAAAATATTAATGCCAACACTCGCCAGCGCACCGAACATCTGACTCGCCACCCCTGCATGCGAGCGCATACCAACCCCAACCACAGAGACCTTTGCGATCTTACTATCACTTTGAACGCTTGTGGCACCGATCTCTTCAGCGACTGCCCGCAAAACTTCCTCCGCTCGAGCGAGATCGCCACGGGCCACCGTAAACGTAAAATCCGTTGTATTGTCGTGGCCCACATTCTGAACGATCACATCAATCTCGATATTAGCTTCGCCAATAGGTCCGAGAATTCGATACGCTATCCCAGGCATATCCGGTACGCCCGAGACCGTCAGTTTGGCTTCATCTCTTGTAAACGCAATGCCAGCGATAGTGGGGGTTTCCACGTCATTTGACTCCTCGATAGAAATTAGCGTGCCCGGGCCTTCTTTAAAGCTATGCAACACACGCAAGGGCACATTGTACTTTCCGGCGAACTCAACTGCTCTAATCTGTAACACTTTAGAACCCATGCTCGCCATTTCGAGCATTTCTTCAAACGTGATACGGTCAAGCCTTTGTGCACTGCTCACGACACGCGGATCGGTGGTATAAACACCATCGACATCGGTGTAAATCTGACATTCATCTGCTTTCAGAGCAGCGGCAAGCGCGACGGCTGTGGTATCCGACCCGCCCCGACCCAAGGTTGTTATGTTGCCGTCCGAATCGACACCTTGAAACCCAGCAACCACTGTGACGAAGCCGGCATCTAGATCGCTCAATAACTGCGTGTCTTCAATGTGCTGAATCCGCGCTTTCCCATGCGCATCATCAGTGAGAATCCTAACTTGTCCACCGGTATATGACTTGGCTTTGACGCCGCGCTTCGCGAGCGCCATCGACAATAGTGCCGTTGTAACTTGCTCACCCGTCGACAGTAAAACGTCCATTTCCCGAGGCACTGGGCGACCCTGTATCTCATGTGCTAGCGCAACCAAGCGGTTGGTTTCGCCACTCATGGCCGAAACCACCGCTACCACATGATGCCCTTGCATCTTGAACGCGGCGATTTTATCGGCAACACCTTCAATACGCTCAATCGAGCCTACCGAGGTACCCCCAAACTTTTGCACAATTAAGCTCATCGAGCTCGATCACCTTTATTAAAATGGCGCGCATTAAACACTAAAACGCCGGGCATTTAAACCGGAAACGAGAAATTAGGGTAATTGTGTATCAACCCATGCCGGCACCGCATCAAGAACGTCGTTTAATGCTTCGGCATCAACGCCTCCACCTTGCGCCATGTCAGCCCGACCGCCCCCTTTACCGCCCAATCTTTGGGAGAATTCTCGGATCAAATCACCGGCTCGAACTACCTCGGTGAGCTCCGAACTCACACCCGCTACAAGTGCGATTTTGTCATCCTCAATGACCGATGCCAGAAGCACAACGCAGCGGCCTAATTTGGACTTCATCTGATCGACTGCCTCTCGCAGCGCCTTCGCGTCTGCACCATCAAGGCGCGCCGACAATACGGGGACGCCGCGCACATCGATGACTTTATCGACTAAGCTACCTCCCGCTGACTGCGCCATTTTGAGCTTGAGCTGCTCGACCTGCTTTTCGAGATCCCGCAATTGAATCCGCAGCGCAGACGCGCGCGCAAGCAGAGTATCGGGTTGAGCCTTCAGCTCGGCACAGGTCTCTAAAAGAGATTGCTCGAGCTGTTCGACATGCTCAACCGCCCCGCGCCCAGTCACTGCTTCCATACGCCGCACACCCGCAGCAACGCCGCCTTCTGAGATAATTTGGAATAATCCAATATCACCGGTTCGAGCAACGTGAGTGCCTCCGCAGAGTTCAACAGAAAAGGCGTCGTCACCCATCGTTAAAACTCGTACTTCGTCGCCATACTTTTCGCCAAACAGTGCCATCGCACCGGCATTAACGGCTTCATCCATGCTCATCAATTCAGTAGCTACTGCCGTATTCGCAATTATCTGCTCGTTGACCAGGCGCACAATTGCGGTTCGTTGCTCGGCTGAGACGGGCTGGTCATGCGAAAAATCGAAGCGCAAACGCTCCGCGGTTACCAGAGAGCCTTTCTGCTGAATATGCGGACCAAGAACCTTCCTCAAAGCAGCATGCAACAGGTGCGTGGCCGAGTGATTTCTGCGAATCGCCGCACGGCGCAAACCATCGATGACTGCCACAATTGATGCTCCGACAACCAACTCCCCATGAGCAATACTCACGTGGTGCAACATCAGGTCACCTTGTTTAGTCGTGGTCGTAACGGTGGCGTCGAGACCGGGGCCCTGAAACTGCCCTGTATCACCAATCTGGCCACCTGACTCGCCATAAAAAGGGGTCTCATCTAGGATTACAACACCCTGCTCACCGCTGCGGAGTGACTCACATGCCGCCCCCTCTTTAAAGATTGCAACGACCCGCGATGAGGTTTGCTCATTGTCGTAGCCCATGAACTGTGTTTCACCGTCATGGGAGATCGTTTTACTGTAGTCGACCGAGAACTTTCCACCCTCTTGCGAGCGCACTCGCTGTTGCTCCATCTCGGCTTCATAACCGGCGAGATCAAGCGTCATTTGCCTCTCTCGAGCGATATCATTGGTCAGATCCAATGGGAAGCCATAGGTGTCGTAGAGTTTAAATACCAGTTCGCCGGGAATAACAGAGCCACTCATATGCTCGAGAGCCTCATCAAGAATTTGCATACCATGATCGAGGGTCTTAGCGAATTGCTGCTCTTCTTTGTGCAACACCTCTGCTACCTGAGCTGCCTTTACCCGCAGTTCTGGGTATGCCTCTCCCATTTCGTCAGCCAGCGCATCGACCAGCTGATAGAAAAACGGACCAGATGCACCCAACTTATTGCCATGCCGTACCGCACGCCGAATGATTCTGCGGAGCACATAACCCCTGCCTTCATTGCTTGGACGCACATCATCGACAATCAAAAAAGCACAGGATCGAATATGATCAGCAATGACCTTGAGAGAATTGTGCGATAAATCTTCTGTTCCAACTGCTTTGGCCGCCGCTTTTATGAGTGCCTGAAACAAGTCAATCTGGTAATTATTGTGTACACCTTGCATCACCGCGGCGATACGCTCCAGTCCCATGCCAGTATCAACAGAGGGCTTCGGCAGAGGCGCCATAGAGCCACTTGCGTCTCGGTTAAACTGCATAAACACTAGGTTCCAAACCTCGATATACCGATCCAAGTGATCATCTGGAGAGCCTGGCGGACCACCTGCAACATCTGCACCGTGGTCATAAAAAATCTCGGAGCTAGGCCCACAAGGGCCCGTATCACCCATCTGCCAAAAATTATCCTCGTCGAGACGCGAGAAGCGATCAGGGCTTACTCCCATCTCTTTCAGCCAAATATCCGCGGCCTCATCATCAGAAACATGCACCGTGATCCAAAGACGCTCTTCTGGCAGCTGCAACACTTCCGTCAAGAAGGTCCAAGCAAACTGGATGGCTTCACGCTTAAAGTAGTCGCCGAAACTAAAGTTCCCCAACATCTCAAAAAACGTATGATGACGCGCGGTGTATCCCACATTATCTAGATCGTTGTGCTTACCACCCGCTCTGACGCAGCGTTGAGAGGTCGTAGCGCGCTGATAGGGGCGCACCTCGGTACCCAAGAAGGTATCCTTAAATTGGTTCATCCCTGCATTGGTGAATAATAAGGTGGGGTCATTGCCCGGAACTAATGAGCTACTCGCGACTCTCACGTGCCCTTGACGCTCAAAAAAAGACAAAAAAGCTTCTCGTATTTCAACGGTTTTCATACAGATCTCGTTACTCAGAGCAAGTTAGGGCGCAAGTTCCGCCTCAGAAAATGTGCGTCCAGCCAGCAGGTGTAAATGTAGATGAAAGACAGTTTGTCCTCCCCCTTCTCCATTATTGATAATCACCCGAAAACCATCCTCGACCCCCATCTTTCTCGACATCTCTCCGACAACCCACATCAGATGACCCAGTAACGCTCGATCATCGAGGACCGCATCAGAGAGTTTAGCGAGGGGTGTTTTGGGAATGATGAGCAGATGAATTGGGGCTGCAGGATTAATGTCTTGGATGACGATACACTGATCATCCTCGTACTCAATATTTGCGGGGATTTCGCGAGCGATAATTTTCTCGAACAGTGTTGTCATAACTCAGCTCAGCTTCTCGTCAGCGCTCAACAAGCGGGCTTCAGATTCAAGCATCACGGGGATACCGTCACGTATCGGATACGCCAGACCACTGGCTTTACACACCAACTCTTGCGCCTCCTGATCATAGTTCAAGGGCGCTTTTGTTACCGGACACACCAGTATTTCTAGCAATTTTTTGTCGAGCACAGACCCTCCAGATCGAGTACTACTTAAGGCGCGAGTATAACGCGTTTCTTAGGGCTCAGACACCAGAGAAAAAAGCGTGTTGGGATCGACCCGCACAGCGCCAAAATTCATCCGCCAGTCTAAGTGTGGACCGGTAGCCCGCCCTGTCGCACCGACATCACCGAGCAAGTCCCCCTGAGCGATAAAGTCACCGACTTTTACATGCACCGCACTCAGGTGCAAGAAAGAAGACGTTACGCCATAGCCATGATGCAAAATGACAGTGCCGCCTGAGTAATATAAATCGTCCTCCGCCAGCACGACCAGTCCACTCACCGGCGCTCTGACTGGAGTGCCTGTAGGACGAGCAATATCCAATCCATAATGCGGATTACCCGGAACGCCATTGTAAACCCGTTGGCTCCCATAAACCCCAGAAATTCGGCCCGAGAGCGGCATCTGCGTTGCACTCAGTAACTCTTGTATACAGGTTGCGCACTCGTACTCTTGCTGTTTTGCCTGTGCCACCTTACTACGCTCTTTGCGAATTCGTTCGGCATCCTCTTTGGGCGGTGTTACGGTTCGTTGTGGCACACCATTGATGATCGAAATCGCGTATTCCCGCGGACTGATCACCACACTCTGCGAGCAGCTCGCACCATGGTTAAACCGAACTTCTAACTGATGATCGAGTGCTTCGTCTCGACCCAAACCAACCCAAGATAACCTACCGTCAATCAGGGTAAGCGGTGAGCC
>CBFHJC010000007.1:0-25360 GCA_965656045.1 Aequoribacter sp. | reverse complement strand
CGTTGAATGGCTGACCATGGCGCGGATCATGCGAGGCCAAGTTCAAGCTCTCCGCCAACAGGAGTTTGTTGAAGCTGCTATTTCTTTGGGTCTTTCACCTCTGACCATCGTTCGTAAGCACCTCGTGCCCAACGCCTTAGGGCCGATCATTGTCTACACCACCCTGACCATTCCAAGCGTGATGCTGCTCGAAGCTTTCCTGAGCTTTTTAGGCTTGGGGATACAGCCGCCCAAGACGTCTTGGGGGCTACTGATCTCATACGGCGCCGAAACCATGGAAGAGTACCCGTGGCTATTGATCTACCCAGGGCTTGCTCTGACCATTACCCTATTCGCTTTGAACTTTCTAGGAGACGGCCTACGCGATGCACTTGACGTGCGCCGCTCAGCCGATTGAGGAGCCGCAGATGAGTCTACTGAATGTGTCACATTTGCGAGTCGATTTTAACACTCGCAACGGCCACACCATCGCTGTTAACGACTTGAGCTTTACCGTAGAGAAAGGTCAGATTACCGCTATTATCGGCGAGTCCGGCTCGGGCAAATCGGTTGCATGCTACAGCTTACTCGGACTGCTACCACAACCCCCGGCGAGTATCGAATCGGGAGAGGCCTGGTTCGAGGGTCAGGACCTCCTCACTCTGCCCGAGTCAGAACTTCGAGCGGTCCGCGGTCGCGATATCGCCATGGTATTTCAAGATCCAATGACCTGCCTCAATCCCTTTATGACGGTTGGAGACCAACTCATCGAGCCGCTCCGATTCCATAAGAAAGTGGGCAAAGCGGAAGCGCTACAACGCGCCAAAGAGCTCTTAATCGAGGTGGGTATCCGAGATCCGGAAACCACCATTAACAACTACCCACACGAGTTTTCAGGCGGAATGCGCCAACGTGTGATGATAGCCATGGCGCTCATCAACGAGCCCAAACTGCTGATCGCAGACGAACCAACCACCGCTCTAGACGTGACTATTCAGGCGCAAATTTTGACGCTCATTGCCGATCTTCAAAAACGACGCAACATTGGTGTCATTTTCATCAGCCACGATTTGGCCGTAGTCGCTGATATCGCCGATCAAATTATCGTTATGGAAAAGGGCGTTATGGTAGAGCAAGGTGATCGCACGGCGATATTCACCCACGCACAACACCCCTACACCCAGAAGCTGCTGGCAGCCATACCCAGAAAAACCAAAGAGGTACTGGCGCAAAGCTCAGATGCCCTCATCTCAGTCAAACATTTAAAAACCACCTTCGGGCACGGCAAGGATCTGGTCAAAGCGGTCGATGACGTCAGTTTTGAAATCTACCGAGGTGAGACCCTGGGGCTTGTGGGGGAATCGGGTTCAGGAAAATCAACGATTGGGCGCTCATTGCTAAGACTCGTCGGACACACCGAAGGCTCAATTCAATTCGATCAACAAGAACTCACCACGCTGAACAAAGAGGAGCTCAAGGCCACTCGGCGGAAGATGCAGATGATCTTTCAGGATCCCTATGCCTCACTCAACCCCAGAATGAGTGTCTACGACACCCTCGCCGAACCCCTTTTATTACATCAAATTGAAACCCGAGCGACGGTAGAATCAGCGGTGTTATCGCTGATGGATGATGTCGGACTCGCAAGGGCATTCATTCGGAAATATCCCCATGAATTCTCGGGTGGTCAACGACAGAGAATCGCCATTGGCAGAGCACTGGCCACCAAGCCGCAATTTATTGTGGCGGACGAACCGGTATCGGCGCTCGATGTCACCATACAAGCCCAAATCCTCGAGCTCTTGGCCGACCTCGGTAAGCACTATGGCCTAACACTGCTGTTCGTATCACACGACTTAGCCGTGGTGCGACAAATTGCCGACCGAATTATCGTGCTTTATCAGGGTAAGATCGTAGAGTCTGGGCGCAATCGGGAAGTACTCGAAGCACCGAAAGAGGCCTATACGAAATCGTTATTGAACTCTATCCCGAGTGCATTTCGTGCACTGAACTGAGTGTTCACTTACGCTTAAACGCCTGTAATATGGCTCGTCATCTGCACGCTTCGTAAAGTGCTGATCGAAGCAATGACGAGCTCGGCGACACGCGGTACACTGTAGGCCTAAACACGCGGACCATCTGAGCGGCACACAAAGTATCGCTTCTACAGTCAAGCTAGCCTTGCAGTATCAGCTCTGCACACCGGCAGTGCTCGAATCGAGTTAAGAGGTAGGACACAATGATCGTCGATGACAACGAGCATTATCATGGCTTAAGTTACCCCTTCGGCCGCAAGCCACCACCCGAGAACGGATGGATTAAAGAGGTCGCCCCGGGCGTTCACTGGCTGCGGTTTGCACTGCCCATGGCACTCAATCACATCAACTTATGGCTCCTGAAAGATGGGGACGGTTGGACTGTCGTCGACACCTGCATGAACATGCCCGATGCCAAAGCAGCTTGGGAAAAACTCTTCACCGAGGTCCTGAACGATCAGCCCATAACTCGAGTGATTGCCACTCACCTGCACCCCGATCATGTCGGGCTAGCCGGCTGGCTCACCGAGCGGTTCGACTGTGATTTGTGGATGTCGCGAACTGATTACACCATGTGCAGGATGCTGGTGTCGGATACCGGAAGACCCGCGCCAGAAGCCGGGATCCGTTTTTATCATCGTGCAGGCTATAGCAGCGAGCAGCTGGAACACTACAAACAGCGATTCGGTGGCTTTGGCAGTGTTGTTTATCCCTTACCTGACTCTTATCGCAGACTGGTAGACGGCGAACATCTCACTATCAATGGGGAATATTGGCAGGTTGTCGTGGGCAAAGGCCACGCCCCAGAGCACATTACCCTGTACTGCCCAGCATTGAAATGCTTGATCTCTGGGGATCAGGTTTTGCCGCGAATCACCTCGAATGTCAGCGTCTTTCCGACCGAACCCGAGGGTAATCCTCTTCGCGAATGGCTTACATCGAATGCGCGAATCCGAGAGCTGCTACCTGACGACTTATTGGTATTGCCGGCACACGGGAATCCATTCTATGGCTTGCATCGGAGGCTCACGCAACTCATTGATGGCCACGAACGCGACCTTGATACCTTATACGATTTTTTGAGCGAGCCTCGTCGAGCGGTTGATTGCTTCGATGTGTTGTTCCAATCAACGATCAAGGGCGACATGGTCTCGATGGCCACCGGTGAGAGCATCGCCCATCTTAACTGTTTGATGGATCGAAGAAGAATTCGCCGCTTTGCCGATGAAGAAGGGGTATTCTGGTATCAGCAACTGCCAGAAAAACGTCAAATTAGAATTCCTTAACCGTCCTTCAGTGCAACTCATTGGCGCTTGAGTGCCCCCCTCAGAGGCGCTAGACTCGATCAAAAAGGGGCGGCTATGGACTTTACACTACCACACGAACTTACGTGTTTTTTGGATGAACTCGATCGCTTTATCGAAAGCGAAATCAAGCCCTTAGAACAACAAGACGATAATATTCGATTTTTCGACCATCGCCGCGAGTACGAGCGCACTAACTGGGAGCAAGGTGGGATTCCCGCTGCTGATTGGGAAGCACTCTTAGCGGAGGCTAGACGCCGAGCTGATCTGGCAGGCGTATATCGCTACCCCTTCCCCGAATCTTACGGTGGGCGCAACGGCAACAATCTGGGCATGGCGGTGATTCGCGAGCACTTGGCTGCAAAAGGTCTCGGGCTTCATAACGATCTACAAAATGAACACTCCATCGTAGGTAATAACATTGGCTTATTACTCATGCTGGAATACGGTTCAGAGGCCCAAAAAGCGCAGTGGATCGACAATCTTGCCACGGGCAATAGTGGTTTCGCATTTGCGATCACCGAACCCAATCACGGCTCCGATGCGACTCACATGGAAACAACCGCGATACCCCGCGACGGTGGCTTCGTCATTAATGGTGTGAAAACTTGGAATACGGGGATCCATGTCGCTGAATACGATATGGTGATGGCGCGAACAGCCGGTAAAGCGGGCGATGCCGCGGGTATCACGGCGTTTCTGGTCCCGATGTCAGCCCCCGGCGTCAGGATCGAAGAAATGCTTTGGACATTTAATATGCCCACGGATCACGGCACCGTCAGTTTCAACGACGTCTGGGTGAGTGAAGACGCGATTTTTGGTGGCGAAGGCAGAGGGCTCCAAGTCATTCAGCATTTTTTTAACGAGAATCGAATCCGGCAGGCAGCATCCAGCCTCGGTGCCGCACAATACTGTGTCAGTGAGGCCATCCAGTACGCCGGAATCAGAAAACCCTTTGGCAAACCGCTTGCAACCCATCAAGGTATTCAGTTCCCCTTGGTAGAACTCCAAACGCAAATTGAGATGCTGCGCGCTTTGATCCACAAAACAGCTTGGATAATGGATACCCAAGGTGCTTTCGCCGCCTCTGATAAAGTCTCGATGTGTAACTTTTGGGCCAATCGCTTATGTTGCGATGCTGCGGATCGAGCGATGCAGGTCCATGGCGGTTTGGGCTACTCACGCCATAAACCCTTCGAACATATCTATCGACATCATCGCCGCTATCGAATTACCGAAGGTTCAGAAGAGATTCAAATGCGACGCATTGCTGGCTATCTCTTTGGCTTCATGCAACAACAGGCACCCAAGGGAGTGGCGCGATAGTGACACCGCTTCTGCAAAGTCTCATCGAGAAAGAATTCGGCGAAACTGCGTTGCTACACGATGCCACTCTGCTGACCGGTGGTGCGAGCCAAGAGACCTGGCGCATTCAAGTCTCGCAGCAGACACAGCTGACTTCGTATTGTCTGAGGCGCGAGCACAAAGGTGATACTGAGGCCTCGCTCGAGATCGGCGGAGTCGGTTTAGCCACTGAAGCCTTGTTGATACAAAGTGCGAAAGCTGCAGGTGTTGCAGTCCCGCAGATCATTAGAGTCCTCGATCCTAGTGATGGTCTTGGGAACGGATTTCTTATGGAGTGGCTCGAGGGCGAAACTTTGGGCCAAAAGATTTGCCATCACTCAGATTTTGCCACAGTCAAATCTCAACTCGCCGCACAGTGCGGCCAGCAGTTGGCATTGATACATGCGATGGATCTAGGCCCACTACAAACTTCGGGCGCTCTAAAAACGATGTCGGCACGTGAGTGCGTCGAGCAGACTTACGCGCAGTATCTTGCACTCGACGTCAACCAGCCCATGCTGGACTACACGGCCCGCTACCTGCTCGATAATGCTCCCGAGCAACATGAGTACGTTCTGAATCACGGTGATTTTCGCAACGGCAACTTAATGATCGATCCTCAACTCGGACTGATCGCCGTACTCGACTGGGAACTCGCATCGATTACTGATCCAGCCAAAGATATTGCATGGCTGTGTGTCAACTCATGGCGCTTTGGCAATAACGAATTCTGGGTTGGTGGATTCGGCCACCTGGACGATTTGCTGCAGGTGTACAACAATGAAACTGGGCGCCAGATTCAGCGCGCGCAGGTTCTTTATTGGATGCTCTTCGGATCGTTTTGGTGGTCGGTATGTTGTTTGAGTATGGGGCAAAGCTACAAAACAGGCGTTAACCGATCGCTGGAACGACCCCTGATCGGTCGGCGAGCATCAGAAGGGCAACTCGACTGTGTCAATTTACTCCTGCCCTCAGGTTTTGAAATTATCGCGACTGAAACAGAACAAGATCTTATTCCCACCGATGCCGAACTCGCTGATGCCTTACACCATTATCTAAAGCACGAGTTAGTACCGAAGTTTGAGGGTAAAGATAAGTTTCTAGCTCAAGTCGCAGCCAGCACGGCACGCACCTTGGCTCGCAGTGCGCGCTACCGAGACACCTTACAAGCACAAGAAGAACGGCGGCTCCAAGCCCTTCTTGACCTGAGCGGAACGTGCCACAAACTCAATGCCCTGCTGTGCCAGCAGCTGCGAAACCGGGTTATTGGGCTTGACGATCCTCGACTCCAAGCCCATTTAAGAGCCACGGTAGAGGGGCAAGTACAGATCGACCAGCCTCAGTATTTGGCGTTCTCACAAAGAGGTGCGTGACAGGGTTAGAAAATCCGATTTAAGTAAAGTTACGCCCTTAGGCGCAGGCTCTGAGAGTACATCCAACCGCAAGGGCCGATCTAGCCCGCCCAGTAGCCCACAACAAAACCTAGCACCAGCGTCAGAAGGGCAACCCAGCGATAGTCTGTTTTGGTTGCACTGTCGGATGTGTGCGAGTCAACCTGATCCAATAGAATATCGGAGACCCGCAAATCAAGCCCACTGGCAAGTGCCTTCGTGGTCTCGGATGAAGCGACTCCTGACTTTTCTAAACGCTGAATCGTTCGAATATTAATATCGCAGACATCAGCAAGATGCTGCTGAGTCCATCCCCGCTGGGCTCTTAAACTTTTCAGTTTGTTTTTATCAAGTAACATCGCAGTCCCCTACAAAAAAAAGCTTGCTAGGGAGTACCCTACAATAGCGCCAGTCGCCGCTAACACTAATGCCCAGAGCAGCATTAATCGACCACTGGCAGGCCCTGCACGGTCCAAAATATCACGATCCATAATAATCCGATCACCGACTCGAGCTGTCACCATGATCTGGGTCATCATCCGATTAACCTTAATGGCAATAGTCATGGTCTCGTCAGCGACTTGTATGTCATGACAACTCTGAAATGATAGATTCTTAACATCAATTACTTTTTCATCATCGACCCATATCTGCTCACGCGACGAGAAACTCGCAAGATTCAGAATAATTTGATGTTCGTTATAGACGAAGGCCAATGTCAGTCCCCGCCGCACCGAGAATTCTAGATCCGCATCGGTAGTATCGGGTGTCGTAGACGTTTCACTCATAGCTTGCCACCTCGTTTAGTATGTCAGCCTGGCTAGATTAACCTGCCACTGGAAAAATGACCTCGACAGGCTTGCGACTGTCGCAAAACTGTCAGATAGTGAGACTCTGTGTGACACAAGAGCATATTATGATAACGCAACTCTTCACCGGACTTCTGCGCTGGTATTACCGTCATCTGAGTCGGAAGGCCAACCCAATAACGCACGAGCAGCGCACTTATCCTTTCAACATCCCGAGCCGAGAGGTGCATCGCAAGATCCCAGCGCGGCACTACTCGGCCTGCCATGAAGGCAAGCCCTTAATCGTATACTTTCATGGCGGGGGCTGGGTTATCGGCGATTTAGACACCCATGACGCGCTCTGTGCGGCGCTCAACAGCATCACCGGCTGTGCGGTACTCTCAGTAGATTATCGTCTTGCACCGGAGCATCGCTACCCCGCCGCTCACGAAGATGCGATCGATGCCACACTCTGGGCGACGCAACAATTAGATGTTCTGACAGATAGCGGTGAAGGGATTATCGTTGCTGGCGACAGTGCAGGTGCGAATCTTGCGGTGGCCTCAGCGTTAGTACTCACGGATACGGCCGTTCCGAAAATAATGGGACAAGTTCTCATTTATCCGGTGACTGATTATTACCTCTCTAATCACAAAAGCTATGACGAAAAAGGGTCCGGTTACGCACTGACCAAAACGCTTATGCACTTCTTCTGGAATACGTATTTGAATCGGAAGTTCAAAGTGTTAACCGAGGCTCAATCGGCTGCAATCAAAGCCATCCCAGCAGCGAGCGAGAAACTGGCGTCGCTTCCACCTACATTCCTATCCACCGCCGAAAACGACCCCTTGCGGGATGAGGGCATCGCTTTTAACGGTGCCCTGCAAGCCGCAGGAGTAGCAACTGAACACCACCACTTTCAAGAATCTGAGCATGGTTTTGCCACCGCCCCAGATACTGACAGCAACGCCCTGCGTCAGATTAATGCTATTAACGACTGGATCGAGGGTTTACTTCACAAACCCTCACATTAAAACCAGATCTCGACAGCGTCAGCTCTCGCAACAGACCTGTCGCTTGTAGCGGGCGGGTTATGCCCCCGCCCACAACTGTAAGCACTAGGCGCCAGCTGGCGTCATCGCCTCTAACATCGCCAGAACATCATTGGGGTGCATCAGTCGCGGCGTAGGATAAGAGACCGCCTCGTTGACTGCGGCTTGAGCAATTGCAGCGTGATCCTTCGATACCAATGGCTCAATTTTAGTCCCAATATTTAAGGTTTGATTCAGTGCCTTGACCGCACTGATAAAAGCATCCGCTTTCAGAGCGGCACTGGCGTCGAGTGGTGCCACACCCACCAAGTCCGCCAATTCCGCCAGGGCGGATTGCGCCGCATCACGGCTGAACTCGAGTACGTACGGTAACACGGTGGCATTGGCCAAACCGTGTGGCACTCCGTAATAGGCCCCAAATTGATGCGCGATCGCGTGCACGTTACCCACATTCACCTGGTTGATCGCCAAACCTGCATGATAAGCGGCCATCGCCATAGCTTCTCGGGCATCACGATCTGTGGGGTCGGCATAGATTGCAGGCAGCGCTTTAAAAATGGTTTTGATCGCCACGCGGGAGTGCTCTTTGCGAGTCCCTCTCTCCCAAGTACAAATATAGGCCTCTATCCCATGAGTTAGGGCATCCATACCCGTGGCTGCGGTGATCGCTGGGGGAAGACCTTGCATTAACGCGGCATCCAGTGCGGCCGCCTTCGGAAGCAAAGTCGCCCCACTAATCACCACCTTAGCGTGATTTTGAACATCGGTAATCACTGCACCAGCAGTCCCCTCGGAACCCGTTCCAGCCGTCGTCGGAATGGCATACAAAGGCACGACCTCATGTTTTACTTTGCCAAAACCAACCCACTCTCTGGGATCTTGATCACTATTTGCCGCTGCTGCCATGATCTTAGCGCAGTCGATAACCGAACCTCCGCCGATGGCAATAATGACATCGCTATTGGCTGCTTTAAGGACCTGCTTGCCCGCCTCAACTTGCTCAAAAGTTGGATTCGGCTCGATATCATCAAAGAAGGCGATTTCGACGCCAGACTCAACCAGTTCAGCCGTTCCTTGAGCGGCGACGCCTAGGTCGCGAAGCACTTTATCGGTCACGATGAGCACTCGCTGATAGCCCTGATCGAGTACATAGCGACAGAGCTGGCGGCTGGCATCCGTGCCGGTAAAGGCGAGGTGCGATTGCCCTGGCGCTAAACCCGCAAGACTTTTCATCAGGCGCATTATGAGGGCGTGTTTGAGTCTTAACAGCATTGCAGTCATCCTTTTAATTGTTATTGAAAAATAATGGGGTTGCCTTGTGCTTGCCACACTTCAAACTGAGCTGCATAGCTGTCATCAATCACATTACGCTTTATTTTTAGCGTTGGCGTGGTGAATCCACTTTCTGGGGTCCAGCGATCAGAGACTGCGATCAAATTGCTGAGCCTCTCATGCGGATCTAAGGTGGCATTGACGGCAGCCAGGTGGGAACCAAGCTGCTGCGCGATCTCGCTGCGCGCCGAGGGATCAGCGATCGCAGCCTGAGCGGTCTCGTTTAAATTAAAAACTGCGAGAGGCTGGGGCAGGTTCGCCCCCGTCACACACACCTGCTCTATCAGAGAATTTCCGAGGAGTCGATTCTCTATGGGTGCCGGAGCCACATATTTTCCCTTGCTGGTCTTGAACAGCTCTTTAACACGTCCGGTAATATGTAAGCGCCCATCGGCATCAATTTTTCCCTGATCCCCTGTTTTTAGAAATCCATCCTCTGTCATCGTGCTTGCGGTGATCTCGGGTGCTTTATAATAGCCTGTCATGGTGGTCGGTGATCTCACCAACACCTCCCCAATATCGCTGATCACACATTCCACCAAGGGATTGGCACAACCTACCGTACCGGGTACCGAGGCACCAACCGGAGTTGTGTGCGAATAGGCAAAGTTCTCGGTCATGCCGTAGCCCTCTTGAATCTCTAAGCCCAACTCACGATACCAGTCGATCAGAGTCACACTCAAAGGCGAGGCGCCACTCAGAGCGATTCGAGTTTGATCTAAACCCAAACCACGCAGTATTTTCTTTCGCACCATAGCGCCAATAATCGGCAATCTTTTTAAACGGTTTAAACGCGGCGCTGGCATTTTCGCGAGCACACCTTGCTGAAACTTCATCCAAATTCTAGGAACGGCAAAAAACAAGGTGGGACGAGCGCGCTGCAAATCTTCGGCAAAGGTATCAAGACTGAAGGCGAAATAAACCGTAAATCCATTGTAAAGCTGAGCCATCTCTAGAGCGGCTCGCTCCGCCACATGTGCCAAAGGCAAGTATGACAAGCAGCGATCCTGATCACCGCTATCGTAGAGCAAACTCGACAAAACGCCCGCATTGCCCATCGTTCTGAACGTATGCATAACGCCCTTAGGCATACCGGTCGTACCCGAGGTGTACACAATGGTCCCCAGGGCATCAATATCTGGTTCGGGGCGGCTGTTAAGAGCCAAACCTTGAGCAAGGATGTCCTGCCACTGGTCAGCACCGGCTCGCTCGGGTGCGTCAGGAAACCGAATCATCGGAAGATCCTCGGGCAAACCCGGTGCCATGTCTGAAAAGTTATCGAGCTTACCCAAGAAAGCACGCGTGGCGCCGCTGTGTTCAATAATCTGACTGATCGTCTCGGGCGCCAGATTAGGATAGAGCGGCACGGTCACACCACCGGCCATCCAAATGGCCAGATCAGCCATAATCCAATGCGCGCAATTTTTGGAAAATAAAATCACGCGTTCGCCCGCTGTGAGTCCTTGCGCCTGCAAGTAAGCGGCTATGGTCTCAGCTTCGTCTGCCACCTGAGCCCAAGTCCATTGCTGCACGCGTCCGCCAGCGTAGGGCTGAACAAAAGCCACCTGTTCCGGTCTTTGATCAACATTGCGATAAAACGCAGCCAGTGGGCTGATTACACTCTTCTTCAAGTCTTCAGGCGTCATACCAATGTCGCTCCTCAAAAACGCGTTATTTATGTCAGCAATCGTCCTGTAGTATCACTGCTATTGGCTCGTTTTTCTAGGGACAATTCAACGATTGCAGGCGACTCTCATGTCTTGAATCGCGTACCATAATGACACGTCTTAATGCACACTAACGAATACAGGTATCTCATGACCCTACCCAGCACCTTCCAACATATTTCGGTGAACGAGCACTCTCGCGCAATGACCTTGGCAGAGTCCCCGCTGACGCAGCCCGAGGGACGCAACATCTTGATTCACGTTTGTGCGGCAGGTGTTAACCGCGCCGATATTTTGCAACAGCAAGGACTCTATCCACCACCCGCCGATGCATCACCTATTTTGGGTCTGGAAGTGTCGGGAACCGTAGCAGCGATTGGCCCCGAGGTAAGTCAGTGGGCTGTGGGCGACCGAGTCTGCGCATTGACTCACGGCGGAGGTTACGCTGGCTACTGCGCTATCCGCGAGGACCAGTGCTTCAGTGTTCCCTCCTCGGTAGCACTCGATCAGGCGGCAGGACTGCCAGAGGCCTTATTGACGGCCTGGCATAATATTTTTGAACGGGGTCAACTCAAGGCAACTGAAACTCTCTTGATTCAAGGCGGTGCCAGTGGGATCGGCAGTATTGCTGTTCAAATGGCGAAGCTCTGGGGAGCCACTGTGATTGCTACCGCCGGCAGCGATGAAAAGTGCGCGCAAGTCGCGGCGCTCGGTGCCGATACCGTCATTAACTACCAGGACCAAGATTTCGTTGCTGTGATTAACGAAGTCACCAAC
Source organism: Aequoribacter sp. (assembly GCA_965656045.1). Classification (GTDB taxonomy): domain Bacteria; phylum Pseudomonadota; class Gammaproteobacteria; order Pseudomonadales; family Halieaceae; genus Aequoribacter. Next base: position 13,690 of record CBFHJC010000007.1, on the reverse strand, counting down.
CACGCGGGCGTCGATGTGGTACTCGATATGGTTGGTGGAGACTACATTCAGAAACATATTCAGGTAGCAGCACCAGATGGACGCATCGTCAATATCGCCTATCAGAACGGATTCAGTGCGCCGATTGATTTCTTAGGCGTACTGCTCAAACGACTCACGCTATCTGCTTCCACCCTGCGGCCGCAGTCTTTTGATAGAAAAGCCAGCATGATTAGAGCGATTTCAAAGCACTTTGGTAAGGCGATCGAAACCGGTCAACTGGTGCCCGTCATCGATTCTCAGTTTTCACTGGCGCAGGCATCAGAGGCGCATGCAGCGCTCCTCGCGGGACACCATGTGGGAAAATTATTGTTGCTACCTTCAGGAAACGAGAACGAGTAATAAGGCAGCGAACCCGCTAGTCGATAAACAGTGTGCTCGGGCGGCGACTCCAATAGGCGTAGAGCCAACCGCCCAAGCCACCCGCCAACCCTTGGAGTAAAAGTCCAATGGGAGGACGCGCACCAGCAACGCCCCACAACCCTAATATCGTCTTCAGGAGCAAATGAATGGCCAACAACGCAATGGCGCACGCAATTGGATACAACCACATTCGATAGCGCGGGAAAAAGCGGCTAATTTGGCCCGTCACTAAGACTGCTATTAGCACACCGATTGCAATCAAAATAAGGTAGGGTACCAGCAGTCCTTGCAGATCCGTCCATGTCGCATGCCAGCGAACCGAAGCCGGAATCTCTGCGCCAAGTCCGATAAGACTTTGTAGATTCATCTGCGTAATAGCCACAGAACCCATCAAGTAAATCGTGACCACGGCGGCAAAATACGCTTTGCTGTATCGCCACATAATTCTGCCACTCCCCCTTATTTTATGGGACTATAGTGCCACGGACTCACTGTGATAGGAAGCCAGTTATGTCGACCAAACGATGGGCGCTGAGCGCCACTTTGCTACTGTCAAGCCTTTACAATGTAACGCTTCAAGCCCAGCCTTACACAATACTCGAGGTCGCCACCGACTTGAGTCATCCTTGGAGCGTCGACTTCTTACCCAACGGCGACTACCTAGTAAGCGAGCGCGGTGGGCGCCTTCTGCGAATCGATTCGGAAGGCAACACGACTTCGATCGCTGGGGTACCAGAGACTTACTTTGCGGGCCAGGGCGGCTTTTTTGATGTCCTGGTAAGGCCAGCTGAGGCCGGCGGCACACAAATTTACCTGTCCTACGCTAAGGGCACCCCAGACGCGAACGGCACCGCAATTCATAGCGCACGCCTGGTGGGCAATAGTCTGGCAGACGGCAGCGACATCCTCTGGTCAAAAACGTTAAAAGACACCCCCCAGCACTACGGCGGAAAGATGGCGTTTGGCCCTGATCAAACGCTGTTTATTACAACCGGTGACGGCTTTGACTACCGAGAGTCATCGCAAGACATTCGTTCCGAACTGGGAAAAGTATTACGGATTAATATCGGTGGTTCAGTACCAGAATCAAACCCGTTTCAAGGTGAACTGAGCGACCGTATCTGGAGCTACGGTCACCGCAATCCGCAGGGGCTCGCCTTCGATTCCAGCACCGGCGTTTTGTATCTGCATGAGCATGGGCCTAAGGGTGGCGACGAAGTCAATATTATTGAGCGATCGCAGAACTATGGCTGGCCACTCGCCAGCTATGGTGTGAATTACAGTGGCGCACTGGTATCACCCTATACCGAGTATCTCGGCACCAAACAACCAGAGCATTATTGGACGCCGAGTATTGCACCATCAGGATTGATGGTTTATCGCGGCGCACTGTTTCCGCAATGGCAGGGCAGCTTATTCGTCGGTGCGCTCGTTAATAAAGAAGTGAGACGTCTCGACCTCAGTGGCCAACAAACCGAAGAAGAAGTGCTGTTTAGCGAGCTCGGTGAACGTATCAGAGATGTCAGGCAGGGCCCCGATGGTGCGATTTATCTGGTGACAGATGGCCCCAATGGTCGCCTGTTGAGAGTCACGCCAAAGGAGTGATTTTGACTTGATTTTTCAGCTCAGCGCGATACCCTGCGCGCTTTGCTTGAAAGGGTGTTTCTGCGCTCTGCGTTTACACAAGGATAGGTCATGATAAGACTCTCGCGTTATCGTCCGGCACTTGGCGCAGTGCTACTCGTTGCATACTCCGGATTAAGCCAAGGTGAAGAAATTTTAGACCGCGTCGTCCTGACTAATGGTTCTACTATTTTCGGCCACGTAACCGATATCAAAAACGGCAAAGTATCGGTTAAAACCGAGTTTGCTGGCACCCTCAAGATCTCGATTGACCAGATCAAGACACTAGACACGAGCAACCCTGTAGTCGTCAAGCTGAGTGATGGCAGCATCGCCAATAACGTATTGATTCATTTAGCAGATGGCAAACCTTCGCTGCAGAAGGTAGATAGCGAGAACGTATCGCAAGCCATCGAACTCGACACCATTGACGTTATCAACCCAGAACCTTGGCAAATCGGCCTCGCCTATAAACACGAGGGCGGAGCATCACTCGCGCTAGTGCAACAGAGAGGCAATTCAGACACGGATCAGCTCGACTATCGCATTGAGGCGAAGTGGACCGGAGATGACGACCGTTTCAATGTACTCGCCGAAGGTGAATTAGACGAGTCCGAAGGCAGAAAAAATGCAGAGAACTGGACCGTCTCTGTAAAATACGATCGGTTTACCGATACTACCGCATACTACGGGGTGAACTCGTCAGTGAAACAAGACGAATTTGCAGATCTTGATTTGCGATTCTATGTCGGCCCTTACTATGGGCAACAGTTTTTTGACACCGACCAATTCACACTGTCGGCTGAACTCGGTTTAACCTATGTCAGCGAGAACTTCATTCAAGCGAAGGATCAAAGCTATCCTGGCGCCAATTGGACGCTCGACATTGGCAGTGATTGGCTGGGCACCGACACGCAGCTCTACCTCAAGCAGCAAGGCATCTGGGACCTAGACAACCTCGACGATCTTATCATTGATACTCGAATCGGCCTCACCATCCCCCTTCTGATGAACGTGCAAGCGGCTGCGGAATATTCGCTCGAATATGATTCAGGCGCCCCTGAAGGAGTCGACGAGATCGATCAAAGCATTAAAGTGCGCTTTGGCTATCGCTGGTAGCTCTGTCGGCCAACTGCTGCTGAATTTCACGCACTCGACTCTGCGATAAGCGAATCCCGTAAGCCATCAGTACAGCGACGATAAGTGGCGCTCCAGCACCCAGCATGTACCACGAAGCCAAGCCATCGAGAATCTCTTGCGGCACAAGACCCGGTGACATTGCTTTGTTCAAGCCGATGATATCCAGCACTACGCCCCCATAAGCAGGCCCTAGAACAAACGCGATTTTGTTCGAGAAGTTGAGCGCTGCAAAGAAGCCCCCCTCTTGGCGTTGCCCGACCTGCAAATCATGTTCATCAGCGATATCAGCCGCAATCGACTGCGAGCTGATAGCCCGCAGCAAAAAGAAATACATAAAAACGAGCATGAAGATGACATTCAGCCAGAGCGTGATACTGCTGTCGTTGTCAGGTAAAAGATCTAGCATACGGCCGGGATAGAGCCACAAACCATTCAGCAGCATGGCTCCGATTGCGATCCGTAAAATTTGAGCTTTTTCAAACCGCTGAATCCAAAAATCGAGAGTCATCATTACCGCAACGATGGACACTAAACTGGGAAATGCCAAGATGAGCGAAATCTGACCTGCAGAGAACTCCCAAAAATAGATCCACGCCAGCATATTTAAACTGACGATGACCCCGTAAGACAGGGTGGCAGCAATATCGTAACCCAATAAAAAACGAAAATTTCGATTCGAGAAAGTATCTAAAAAGGCAGTCAACATGGACCGCTTCACGACCACTACTGGTTGCTCTGTGGGTACGAGACAGCAACTCACGCCGCCGGCCACCCAGACCAAAAAACAACTCATAAGCCCGTAATAAAGGTAACGATCGGCCACAAATCTTCCATCAACGCCATTCGTTTCAGCAAACACCGTAATAAGCGCGACCGCAGGTAACAGTACTGATACGCAGAAAATAACCGCCATGCGCGCACCGAGTACTTTTGATCTTTGATAGTAATCTTGAGTAATATCAACGGACTGCGCGAGGTGGGGTATCGAAAAAAAGGTGACCGCGGTGCGGACCCACAGCGACCAAAACAGGAGCCAGCAAGCGAGCGCAGTCGTTGAATTCACGACCCAATCCGGTGGTGCAAACAACCCCACAAAACCTAGCCCAGAAGGCACCACTGCAGCGATCATAAAAGGCCTGCGCCGGCCTAAACCAGACCGAAAACGATCTGACCAGGCGCCAACCATGGGGTCAGATACCGCATCCCAAACCAAACTGATGGCTACGACAATCCCAGTGAGCGTCCCAGATAAACCAAGCACCTGCGTAAAGTACAATAGTACAAACATGGTGTAGGCGGCTTCCTTTGCCGCGTACACAGCACCGCCTATACCATACATCGCGCGATTGCGGAGTGTTACCATCTATGTCGCCCCGTCCGTGATCCACCAGACTAAGCGCTAATCGCCTCGATGTCGATCACGACTTTGGTCGATCAAATCAACTATAATCAACACTCTTAACGCACCGGAAATACCTGCAATGAACCTGCGATGGATTGTCATAGTCATACTCTTGTCGGCCTCGCCGCTACAGGCTGAAGTGAACCTAACTGAGGGCGAACAAAAGTATCAAACGTGTGCCGGCTGTCACGGTGCTAAAGCAGAGGGAATCGAGGCTTTACAGGCGCCCGCGCTGAGCCATCTGCAGCCAGTTTATATTGTTCGTCAGCTGCAAAATTACGTCGCCGGTGTGCGTAGCGGCAGCCCAAGTTCACCCGCAGGCCAAATGGCGGCTGCGGTAGCAGGATGGGAAGACATTCAAGACAAGCGCAGCTTGGCGGTGTATATCGCGTCGCTCACGAGCGAATCAAAACCACAAACCCTGACGGGCAATGCGGCCGCGGGAGAGCGTGCATTTTTAAGCTTGTGCGCGGGCTGTCACGGACGAGATGCAAAGGGCAAGAATGTACTACACGCACCCGCACTCGCCGGTGCCAATGACTGGTACCTTCTCGCTCAAATGAAAGCCTTTCAATCCGGGGAGCGAGGCAGTCATCCCAGTGACGGACTCGGCGCCCAAATGCAATCAATGGCCAGTTTGCTTGACGATCAAAAGCTGTTGGATGTGATTGCCTACATTACTGCGCAACCACAATAGATTATTTCACGAGCGATTTTTGTCCACGATTTGCTGCGATCGACTTGGCAGCTCTGCATGGGCGTTAAGATCGCGAAACTGCTCGAGTCGATCATTGTTTTGAACCACGTCTACTGATCTCTCGGGCTCCACCTTTCGCACAGCGCCGGCCCTGACTCGCGGGCGAAGCTGCCACAGCAGAACTGCCAGTCCCAGATACAACAACAGTGCTTTGCCAACCAGCCAATACAGCATCGCTGCGGGATAGGCCTGCGCGACATATTGCTCAAGATCAGACACTAACCAGTAGCTAATCAGAATGAAAACAGCGATCGATAGCCAACGGTAAATTTTTGAGCGATGCCGCTTGATGAGAAAGACAAGTGCGGAATACTGGGCAAGTTTAAACAGCGACATGATCACACCCCAATATTAATACCCAACGCAAGGGCGACCAAGCCGAATCCCTTCCACCCAATACCCGACCATATCTCTTTTTCTTTTTCACCAATCAAGAACGCCAGATCGGCATCACTGTAATCACTCTCGTGACGCCCAGCATGAATAATATCTTGGCGCACTTTGTCGATGGCCTTATCGCGCAGCTTTTGCCGCAGCGGTCGAGGTAATTTTGTGAGGGTCGCCATGATCTTAGTACTCGGTCAGTTGAGGTGGCTGAGTGTGCTTACTAAGCCAGCAAGAAGGTTATTCATACCTTCATCGACTCGACTCAAACCTAAGCGAACCACGACCAAATCTTGCTCTGGTAACACCGCTACAAACTGACCACTGTTACCACCCGCATAAAACAAGCTTTCGGGAGCATCCGGAAACGCAACACCTGCTGTATTAAGCCAAAAGCCCAAGCCATACTCCCCGCGCTGACTCGAGGGCTGCGGTGTGGTGACAAAACGCATCCAATCTGTCGACAGTAAACCCGAACGCCCCTCAAGAGCCTCCAACCAGAACTGCCCCACCGCGAGCCAGTCTCGACTGGTCATGTAAAGGTAGCTGGATCCAATCTGATAACCCGAGGCATCGGCCTCTGCAGTGAGATCCTGGAGTCCTAAAATCTGACTGAACTCCGTATCGATCCATTCCCAGTAGGGTTGATCGAGAGATTCTTGCCAAAAATAAGCCGCCACATTGGTGTCACCACTCGAGTAGCGAAACTGGGCGCCTGGTGTATCTTGATGCCCCAGCTCTAGCGGCACTGTCCACGCGGTATCAGCCCGATACAACATATAAGTCACATCATCACCGGGTACATAGGTTTCTTCGAAGTCTAATCCCGTCGACATCGCCATGAAATGCAACAAACTCAGTTCAGGATCCAAATTTTCGTAGCGACGCGACGGGTGCCGCTGTGCTAATTGATCGACCACTCTGAGATCCGTGGATAAATAGCCGCGCTCAACCTGCATCCCAATCCAGGTTGCAATCAAACTCTTGTTCATTGACCACGCTTGCATTGGCGTTGCGCTCGTCACTGGGTCTGCGTAACGCTCAGCAATCAGCTGGCCCCGATGCATGACCAATATCGCCAGCGTATTGCGTCCACCGCCCGCAGGCTCCTCAAACGCGTCATCGAGCAGTTGTTGCAGCTCGGGCGGGACACCAAGTGGAGGCGTAGCGATCGCGTTGGGCTTGGGTTCGACAAAAACCGCTTGGGTAGGCGCGTTCAGCGTACAACCTAAGGCGCCCAGATACCGCGCGGTAGACTGATAACCCAATAGTGATGCGGTTACCGAGGCAGAGGCCTCATCTACGGTATAGGTCAACTGACTTCTGAGCGGCCCCATCACCTCCATCCGCGGGAAAACATCGTAGTCCCATACGAACTGGTCAGGCAACTCGGCAACAAAATGCGTGGAGCACAACTGCTTGGCAGTGTAACCGGTAGCGATACCCAGGATCCTGGGTGCCCCATACACTACTAGTCCGACACTCAGACTTAAGACGAACAGAGCCGCGATGACGATGCGCATATTGCTTCCTTCCTTACTCTAAAATCTGATGGTTAGTATGGCCGTATCTCGTAGACTGCTACAATACCGTTTTTTTAATGCGAGGTGGACATGGCGGCCCATATTTACGATCTCATTGTTATCGGTGCCGGTTCCGGTGGCGTCAGGGCAGCCCGAACCGCAGCGTCTCTGGGAGCAAGGGTCGCAATTATCGAAGACCGTTATCTCGGCGGCACTTGCGTCAACGTCGGATGTGTTCCAAAAAAACTCTACGTATACGCCTCTGAATATGGCAAAGGCTTTCGCGACGCTGAGGGATTTGGTTGGCAGACATCCGAGGCACCGCAGTTTTCGTGGTCGACACTCACCCGCGCTAAAACTCAGGAAATCAGTCGCCTCAACGATATCTATCGTTCCCTTCTCGCCAATTCAGGCGCTCAACTCATAGACGGCAGAGGGCACATTACCTCGCCAACAACCGTATTGGTCAATGGCGAAGAAATAGAGGGGCGTAAGATCCTTATCGCCACGGGTGGCTGGCCTCATGTACCCGAGATCCCGGGTAGCGCGCTCGGCGTAACCTCTAACGAAATTTTTGATCTTGAACACTTCCCCAACCGACTGTTGATTGTCGGCGGTGGCTACATTGCAACCGAGTTTGCAGGTGTATTCAATGGACTGGGTTCTCGGGTGACACAAACTTACCGGGGCCCTCTATTTATGCGTGGATTCGATGATGACATCCGACGCCACCTACGTGATGAAATCAGAAAAACTGGCGTAGACCTGAGAATGGATACCGATGTCACGTCGCTGAGCGAAACGACTGAAGGTATTCAAGCGACATTCGCCGATGGGCTCCGAGAAATCTTTGACACGGTATTATTCGCCACCGGGCGACAGCCAAACATCCAAGGACTTGGCGCCTTAGAGCTCGGCGTTACCTTAACACCAGACGGCATGATATCTGTGAACGAGCAATTCCAGACATCCGTTCCGAGTATCTTCGCTCTTGGCGATATCACCGGCGGCCCAGAGCTCACCCCCATGGCGCTGGCGGAAGGTATGGCATTTGCCTATCAGCAATTTGGTCAAGGGCGTCCCTCACCCAGTTATGACAACGTCGCAACAGCCGTTTTTAGCCAGCCGCCCGTAGGCACCTGCGGCCTCACTCAAGAGCAAGCGATAGCCCAGTACCCCCGTATCGCGGTATACCGCAGCGAATTTCGGCCCATGAAACATACGATCAGCGGCCGCGATGAGCGCAGTCTGATGAAACTTCTCGTCGATCGCGATAGTGATCGCGTTGTTGGCGCCCACATGGTGGGCCCCGATGCCGGCGAGATTATGCAGGGTATTTCAATTGCCATGGCCATGGGAGCAACCAAGTCCCAGTTTGACTCGACGATTGGAATTCATCCCACTGCAGCGGAGGAGTTCGTAACGATGCGGACTGTCAGCGAAGAACTGGGACAATGAATACCTCACCCGAAGCTCTTGCTCTGCTAGCGACGATCGGTGTTATATCAGGGTTTCTCAATGTCACTGCCGGGGGTGGTTCACTCCTGACTGTCCCTGCCCTGGTGTTTCTCGGTTTATCTGGGCCCGCGGCGAACGGCACCAACCGCATCGGAATATTGCTCCAAAATCTGACCGCCATTTGGGCGTTTCGCAACCGTGGTTTTAGCGCTTTTAAGCTCAGCGCAAGCCTCGCGCTCGCAACCCTACCTGGTGCTATAGCCGGCGCTTACCTCGGAGTCAAACTCGATGGCGAGCTCTTCAACGCGGTTCTGGCTGGGGTCATGATCGGGGTTATGATCATTATGCAATTCCAAGGTAGCTGGAAGACTCATGACAGGGTGCCAGAGCGTGCTGAAATTTCGCGCCCAAGGCTGATCGCGGGACATGTGCTGATGGCTCTAGCCGGCATTTGGGGTGGTTTCATTCAAATTGGCGTAGGTTTTTTAATCATGCCAATTTTGTCTCGCGTTATGGGCCTGTCGCTGGTCGAAACCAATATGCACAAAGTCTTCATCATCGCGTTCTTCTCGATTGTTGCGCTCATTATTTTTGCTGCAGAGAGCCAAATCATTTGGCTACTTGGTGGCGCGCTCGCGATCGGGAATATGATCGGCGCCTACTTTGCCGTACGAATTTCTATTGCTCGTGGAGAGCGCTTTATTTACTGGATGCTTAACATCACGCTGCTCGCCATGATTGCTAAGCTGCTGTGGGATTCGGGCATGGTTGGCTGAGATTGGTCTTACCCACCCGCCCACGGCACGCACTTCTTTGCACTGAAGATAGACCCTAACAAAGCGTATGTCGACGCCAACACCTGATCCACAGTCATTGCAGCTGACCCATCGAGGCATACTACAAATCGATTGCGCCGCTATCATTCACTGACATCTCAACATAGAAATGCCCGGGCTCTCCGCTCTCTATCAGATCTTGAAGCGAGAGTTCCCACTCGACGCTGCGGCCATCTTCCGAGATTCGACCATTAGTGGCAATGATCGCGGGGGCCTCAACCCGCCACACTAAGGCGCTATCCGCAAATGCAGCCGCAACAATACGTCGCGCAAAACGCCCCACACCTTCGCTTTCAGCGCTGGCATCACCGCCATAACGGGTTTCTAAACGGAGTCGGTTAGGGCCACTCTCGGTCAGCTCAAATAGATCGACCGGGTGCTCTCCGCCTTTGCGTAGAATCAACTCTCGCATCGCAGCGAGCGGGCCCTGATAACTGACACCGCAGTGAACACCTTCGTCATCAGCCTCTTGCTGAACACTCCGCGTGACCCCCTCGGGGACGCCATCATCGAGCTCGTCAAATTGAATATCGCAATAGCCGTCCTCACTGCGTTTCTCCAAGGTATCAAGCACATCGGACTTGACCACGACCGCCACATCGTAGCGCGCGTCGCTAGAAGACACACTGAGCTTTTGCTCAAGATCAAAGCAACCCGAGAGTGCAGTTAAAACCAGTACCATAGTGAACAGTCGGAGCATGCGAGATCCCTCTTTAAGCGATAGCGAGAGCATACGCGCCGACAGCTGTATCGAATAGCGGAGAGCGATGGAACACCTAAGAAATGCGCTCAATAGAGTTTGCAACACGTTGAATCAATGAGGCACTAGCGCGACTGTTCAGTGCGCGACCGAGCTCAAATCACTGCGGTTTGCATTACTGTTGTAGAGGTTCAAGGATACTCGAGAAATCCCGCTTACCATTGCCTGCTGCCTGATGTTGCTCGTACAGTGTTTTAGCCAGCCGCCCCATTGCATTATTGACTCCGGATCGTTCGGCAATATCCAATGCCAAAGTGAGATCCTTAACCATCAAATCAACCATAAACCCCGGGGTATAGTCACGACTTGCGGGCGCTTCCGGCATCACCCCCGGATAAGGGTTGTACACCTCTAAAGACCAGTTCCTGCCTGAGCTTGCCAACATAATTTGCGATAGTACCGCCGGGTCTAATCCATTGCGGGCACCCATTTCAAGCGCCTCACAAGTCCCCAGCATATGCACCGCCAACAGCATATTATTGCAGCCCTTGGCAACTTGACCGGCGCCCGCAGGCCCGGCATGGAAAATCGCTCGGCCCATCGTCGCGAGCAGGGTTTCCGCTTGCGGGAACACGTGCTCGGGCCCACCACACATAAACGCTAAGGTTCCCGCATGTGCTGCCGCCACGCCACCCGATACCGGAGTATCCATGAAGCGAAGCCCTTTCTCAGCAGCAGCAGCGCCCACGCGCCTGGCTGTATCAGCATCAATAGTCGAGCAATCGAGAGCGACCGCCGTGGTCTCTAACACATCAAGCAAACCACCCTCGCCGAGATAAACAGACTCTACCTGCTGACCCGCCGGTAACATGGTGATCACATAATCCGCACCGACAGCGGCATCAGCTGCAGATTGAGCTCGCTTGGCACCAAGAGTCACGAGGGCTTCACACGCGGTAGCCGACAGATCAAAGACGGTGAGTTCGTGCCCGGCCTTGAGGATGTTGGTCGCCATTGGGCTACCCATATTGCCCAAACCAATAAAACCGACATGCGCCATGATGTATTCCTTAGTGAGTCAGATCTGCGAGGGGATTGTGTGCCCACGGCGGGCTGAAGAATGTCTCTAGCACCTGCTCTGGAACACGCTCTAACGACGTGTAGGTCCACTGTGGCGATCGATCTTTATCGACCAATAATGCCCTGACACCTTCAGAGAATTCTGGGTGACGCATAATGTTCGTGCCCAACACAATCTCGGCCTGAAAAACTTCAGCGAGCGAGCAATGCCGCGTCCTACTGAGCTGCTCCGCAATCCATCGTGCCGCCAGCGGCGAGCCATTCGCAAAACCTTGAGCCGCTTTGGCCAACCAGCGATCAGAGGAATCTGACAGTGCCTTAATACGTGTCCCTATCGTGAGAATCTCATCGGCATCGCAGATATCATCAATAGTCGCTCTATGTTGCTCAACCAGCGAGTCGGGCACGCCCTGAGTTGCCTGTTGGCTGAGCGAATGCACAACTCCACGGGCCAAGTCGCCGTTCTGGCTCGGCTCCGCGGTCCAGGCCACTTGAGACAAAGCCTGCAACAATTGGGGTCGCTGATCAGCGCTCATAAATCGGTTGGCGATACCCGTATAAAGGGCATCTCCTGCGTTAATAGAAGCACCCGTCAACCCCAAGAATAAACCTGTACCACCGGGCATTCGATTGAGAAACCAACTGCCTCCTACATCGGGGAATAACGCTATGGTGACTTCCGGCATGGCAATACGTGTGGTTTCCGTCACGATACGAATACGGCAGCCCGCCAGAATACCGAGACCTCCTCCCATAACGATCCCACTACCCCAACAAATAATCGGTTTCGGATACGTGTGAAGGGTAAAGTTCATGCGGTACTCGCGGGTAAAAAAAGTCTCAGCGTAGTCGCAAGGACCCCCGGGGCTTGCAAGACAAGAGTCTCGTAGTGCCTGAACATCGCCACCGGCGCAGAAGGCCTTGTCGCCATTGCCATCAATGAGAATCACAGCGATGTCTGATCGATCACGCCACTGCTCTAAAGTCGACTGGATTTGATCCACCATCGTTAAGGTCAACGAATTGAGAGTGGCGGGTACGTTGAGCGTAATATGCCCGATCGCTCCTTGGTGGCTAGCGTGCTCTTGTATCTGTACTGTCGGTTCTTGAGACATCAGGCATTCTTCCATCGAGGCTCGCGCTTCTCTAAAAACGCATTGACACCCTCTCGCTGATCTTCGGTCGTAAACAGTGCGGCGAAATGCTCACGTTCAAGTTCTAAACCATCGCTGATAGCTTTATCGCGGGCGCTATGAATCAGTTTTTTGCACAGCGACACAGCGATCGGACTCTGCTGAGCCGCCTGGAGAGCAAGCGCTTGAGCGACTTGCAATGCTTCTCCGGTGGCAACCACTTGCTCTACCAAACCGATGCGTTCAGCAGTTTCAGCATCGACCCTCTCATTGCATAGAATCATACGCTTGGCCCACCCTTCTCCTACCAACTGCGCCAAGCGCTGTGTGCCACCGGCACACGGTAGCAAACCCACCCGCGCCTCTGGTAAGGCCAGCTTAACTTGAGTTTCAACAATTCTAAGATCACATGCGAGGGCAACCTCAAGACCGCCGCCCATAGCAAAGCCGTTGATGGCTGCAATCGATACGCCTCTGAAGTTCGATAGCGCTTCAAACGCCTCACCAAAGTGCTGACCCATTGTGCGCGCTGTGGCGGGGTCACCGTCAGCGAACAATTTCAGATCAGCACCCGCTGAAAAGAACTTATCTCCGCTCCCAGTAATCACCAGAGCATATACACTTAGGTCATCGTTGAGTGCTGCCACAACGTCTCTCAGTGCAGGAAGACTCTCGACATCCCAAGTATTAGCCGGTGGGTTGTTAATCGTCAGCGTGGCAACAGGCCCGTTAATCTCAACCTGAATTTTAGCCGATGTACTCGCTATCATTTGATCACCTCTAAAGCACCGTCAACAAGCATACGTCTTGCAATAATCTGCCGCATCACTTCGTTGGTGCCCTCTAGAATTTGATGGACGCGAGTGTCTCTCACAAACCGCTCCATCGGATACTCGCGAATATAGCCATAACCACCGAATAACTGCAGCGCATCGTTGCAAATGTGAAAGCCAGCATCGGTTGCGAAGCGCTTCGCCATCGCACAGTAGGTTGTGGCCTGAGGATCCTTGGAGTCTAACTTGTAGGCTGCTAATCGCACCATTTGGCGCGCTGCAACCAGCTCAGTTTGCAGATCGGCCAACCGAAATTGCGTTGCCTGAAACTCGCTGATCGCCTGATCAAACTGCTGTCGCTGCTGCACGTATTGCGTCGCCTCAACCAAGGCCTGCTGTGCCGTTCCAATCGAGCAGGTCGCAATGTTAATTCGCCCTCCATCGAGCCCAGCCATGGCGATGGCAAAGCCCTGTCCCTC
>CBFHJC010000006.1:0-25486 GCA_965656045.1 Aequoribacter sp. | reverse complement strand
AACCCAGAGCCACACACTCCTGACCTCACTATCTGGAGTATTGATCTTAAACAACAGTGGATCCCTGCAGATCCTGCAAGAAAATAACAGTCGACTCAAATCGAACTATGTTATTAGCACCTTTAAGAGCAATGACAATGAGATCTGGCTGGGAACGTACGCAGGGATTTCAGTTCTGAAACTGCAACTTTACGAGCGGTTCAGCGCCCGTACTTGTGACTTGTCGGTCAATAATACTGTCGGAGTTTTACCACTGCCTGACTCCCTGTTGATCGCAACCTTGGCGGGTTTATATCGCGTGGAAAACCAGAACAACGCCTGCCAAGCCAACTTAATCAGCGGCTTGCCAGAGGAGCCACTTGGCGGCCTGATCGATTTGGGCGATCTCGCCTTGGCGATCGGATTTGAAGCGAATACCTTCATCGACAAATCGAATCTTGCTGTCATTCACGAGAACAGCGGGTTGCCACTCAACATTACCGGCTTGACCAGAAGCGCCTATTCCGAATCGGTCATCTTAAGCTCAATGACCAGAGGACTAACAGAATTCAAAGACGGTAGCTGGACCAATTCTCGCGACATTCCTGATTCCGCACCAGCCTGGAGCCCAACGATGGTTGAGGATCACATCTTTTTCATCAAAGACTTCCAACTCCATTATTTTGATGGCACTGAGGTTCGCCCGGTTGAGCAGCCCACAACGATTGCGCAGTCGAGCTTCCAGGTATTAGCGGCGACTCACAGTCCTCATGAATTCTTGGCAGGCACACTTGATTCCCAAGTGCTAAGACTGCGCTGGGACCCACAAACTCGTAACCTCCAGATCAAGCAAAGTGTCCCTCTAGCCGCTCAACCCTTCTCTATTCTTAGCGATCAGGAGGGTCACTTTTGGGTGGGCCTCAACAACGGAATCAACTATGTCAGTAAGGACTTCAGTCAAACTCAGTGGTTACCTGTCAGCGACGAATTTGGCACACCGGCTAATTTCAACTTCGCTGCAGCAACCCAACTGTCTGATGGGCGATTGGGGTTTGGGTCTACCAAGGGCCTGATCATCATTGATCCTCGATCAGCCTTGCTCGAAGAAACACTGCCGCTTAACCTAACGCGCTTGCGAGTTGATGGCTACGCTGGGAAACAACCGCTACCTTGGTCGCAACTCACGGACGTTTATCTGCCTCATGATACCCATCAGTTCACCGCAGAATTTGCTCTGATGGATTATGTCAGCAGAGAACGACAGAGTTACCAGTACCGGCTAGTTGGCCTAGAAGACGAGTGGACCTCTCCAAGCAATATACCCGTCGCGACCTACACAGACCTGCCCGCCGGCGACTATACCCTGCAAGTGAGAAGCGCTGCTGTGTCTGATCATGATCAGGAAATACCCATCGAACTTCAGATACATATCGCCACTGCACCCTGGCTCAGTTGGTATGCCCTGATCGCCTATGCGGGCTTCTTGATCTTCGCCATGGTTCGCTTGAAGCGCTTCTATGATACCAATAGGTTGCGTGCGGAGGCTGGCGAACTGTCGCGTGAAATGATTTATGCAGCCGAACAAGGGAGCCAGGCCTTGGCCCTGCGGCTCGATTGGACGCAAAAGGTACTGGCTCAAAGAGATCTCTACATCCAAGCACTGTTCGAGCATTCGAGGCAGCTTTTCGGACTCGATTCAGCTGAGTTAGATACCAAGCAAATTATTCTGCCAGAGTGGCTGGCGCTGTCGGAACGTATACACGAACTTTTCATCCATCAACGTAACAAATCAACCTTACCACTCGCTGACTTAGTTCATTTTTGCTTTGAAAGAGTAGATCGACATTCTCTAGCGTCGGATACACATCTGACACTGACGTGTTCGATCGAAAACGTGACCGCTCCCAATGCCAAGTTAGCACCCATAGCTTACATTCTGGTGAGTACGCTAGAACATTACTCTCTCAGACTGAGTGAACAGAAAGTCTTACGAGCCGCAGCTAATGTTACCGAATCTGCTGCAGCCGTTGAACACCTCACGATCGACATAACACTCTCCCACCATGGGCTTGAACCTGAAATACTAAACCTAAACCCTCTGATTTACGCGGGCCGCTCCATCATTCAAACTCGATTCAGCCTCCTTAATTCTGGCTACCTACTGAGGATCAGCTTTCCAGACGTGCCATTAACAACAATGCTCGACGATTAGTGGCCCTTAAACCGCGGCGGTCGCTTCTCTAGTTGTGCTAGCAAGCCCTCTTGCAGGTCTCTCGATTGCCAACACTGATCAACAATGCCTTGCGCCGACGCTTGATCTAAGCAGCCCTGCGCCACTTGATCGATGATGGATTTCATGCCTTGCACGGCAAGAGGCGCGTGATTCGAGAGACTCAACGCGAGCGCTTGGACTTCTGACCGGAACGCTTCGGCGGTGACAAGCCGATCAACCAGTCCCAGATCGATCAATTTTTGATCAGTAAAGGTCTCAGCGGCCATTAACAGTCGCTTGCTGGTGGTGGGGCCGAGCTTTCTAACAAAGGTGTTAATACCTGATACCGGATAGCAGAGCCCCATCGTGGCAGGCGGAACACGAACTCTCATTCCGGTAATGCCGATCCGAAAATCACAGCTCAGAGCGAGCTCAGTGCCGCCACCGTAAACGCTGCCATTCAGTGCAGCAATCGTAGGAACGGCCATTGCAGAGAGGAAGTCGGTGACCTGCTGAAAATCATCACCTGTGATCTTGCCCGAACGCAAATCAGCTAGCGAGGCACCGCTACAAAATGTTTTATCGCCTGCGCCGGTAACAACAAGAACTCGCACGTTCTCCCGAGCCGCAACATCCTCGAGTGCTCCCCTGAGCGCGGTTAATGCATCGAACCCAAGACTGTTGTGCGCCGCTGGCTTATTCAGTGTGATGGTTGCAATTGCATCGGCAATTTCGATCATAACGGGGTCTGACATAGAGGTACTCCTCAGGTATAACACGTCATCGCTGACAATCAACGCCGCACTGGACAGCGACAATAAAAATACTTAAAGTTCAAGGCATCGACTCAATAGTAATGCGAGCAACGCCCTTGCCGACTAAGACATCGTCCGACATAGGAACGCTACCACATCGGTCTCCTTTTGATAAAACCGCGCAACATGCGGCGAAGCGCGACGCCATATTGTCTGAAGCCTCCCGACTGTTCAATAGTAAAGGCGCCAGAGCGACCACCCTGGCAGATGTGGCGGCTACCTTGGGCCTCACAAAAACAAGCTTGTACTACTACGTCAAAACCAAAGAAGACCTCATCTTTCAATGCTACGCGGCCACGCTCGAGCGGGTCATGCGCAAAATCCACGACATCAAGGCGCAGCACCAAAGCCCGACGGATCAAATAAAGGCCTATATTGCCTCGCACTTCGAGGCCATTCGACAGGCGAAACAAGGCGAGGGCAATCATGTTGCCGCGCTTCTTGAAATCGCCTCTTTAAAGGCCGAGAAACGGACTGAGATAGAGCAGTCCTACATCGCCATGTTCAAAGCCTTGCGTAACATTATCCAAGCGGGAATTGATCAGGGTGAATTTCGCCCCTTGCGCACTACCACTGCGACGCGCGCCATCATCGGCGCTTTGGATTGGAGCTTTTACTGGCTGGAACCTGTTCCCAATGACGAGATACCCGAGCTCGCCGAAGCCGCAGCATCTATTCTTCTGCATGGGGTGGCCAATACACAGAACCGTTCCGCTCCAGATTATCGTTATGCAGAGCTCACGCCTGTGTCACGAGCTGGCTTCGATCGCGACGCTCAAAACAAACTTAAGCAAGAAGCGTTTTTGAAAGCTGGGACTCGATTCTTTAATCGTAAAGGGTTCAGCGGGACTTCCCTTGACGAAATTGCTGAGTTTCTGAATGTTTCGAAAGGTGCTTTCTACTACCATATCAAGTCAAAAGACGAGCTCTTATATCAATGCTATCAACACTCATTGGATTTGGTAGAAGACCTTTCAAAGAGGTTGTCAGAGAAACCTCTCAATGGGCTCGATAAGGTTGTGCATGCCTGCTACCAGCAATTTTGGTTGCAGAACTCCGAAGAAGGTCCACTCATGCGCTACAACACGATTACGGCGTTGACGGAGGAGCACCGGAAGCCGATCCTAAGGCGTACCCGGGCAGCCAATCGAAAAATGCGCGATTGCTTAGAGCTCGGCATTAAGGATCAGAGCATTCGCAACATTAATACCTTGGTCGCCGAGAATCTCATCGCTGGAGCTGTTAACGCCGCTATGGAGCTCCGTGCATGGCGACCTATTGACGACATTAACCAAACAGCCATCGAATACTTCGACCCCTTGATTGATGGCCTAGCAAACACCTAAGGAACACCATGAATATTGACAAACTCCTCGACTATTTGCAGGTAGAGCAGATAGATCGATACGTCTTCGTTGGCAAAAGCCCCAAAAGCCCTTCACGAATTTTTGGCGGCCAAGTGCTCGCACAATGCCTGAATGCAGCCTCCAGAACCGTCAGTGAAGACAGGCTCGCGCATTCACTTCACGCCTATTTCTTGCGCCCTGGCGATCCCACGAAGCAGATTCTATTTGAAGTTGATCCAATCCGCGATGGTGGCAGTTTCACTACGCGGCGGATTATCGCTAAGCAAGACGGTATCCCCATCTTTAATATGTCGGCCTCGTTTCATCAAGAAGAAGTTGGATTCACACATCAGATGCCAATGCCCGAAGCGCCGGAGCCTGAGACGATTGAAACCGACGAGGAATACTGGGAGCGTAATGCGGATAGACTGCTTGAATTTATGCGGCCACCAAGCTACTTCCCAGTCGAGCGTCGCAATGTACATCGTCGAGATTATTTAAATCCAGAACCCATGGAACCACATCAGCAGTTTTGGTTTAGGGTAAAACAAACACTCCCCGATGATCTTCGATTGCACCAGGTTCTACTCGCCTACATCTCAGATTATGGCCTGCTAGGGACGGCCATGTACCCTCATCCGATGTCGCCTGCCTCTGATCGCGTTCAAGCGGCAAGTCTGGATCATGGATTATGGTTTCATCGACCATTCCGCGTCGATGACTACATCTTAGCGGACATGGATAGCCCGAGCGCATCTGGCAATCGAGGGTTCAGTCGAGGTAGTTTTTACGCCAAAGACGGCACCCTGATCGCGTCATCCGTTCAGGAAAGTCTGCTTCGCGTGCGTCCCGAAAAATCTGGCTAGTTGATATGGGTGTCCATTTGGACACCCAAACTCACCAGCACCAACTCTGAATCAATCACTCGGCAATGTGTCACTGAGGCATTATCAGGCCAAAACTGGAGTACTTTGTCACACCCTCGAATATGTCCAACAATCACGTTGAGCACCATGAAATGGGTAAAGACGGCTGTATGATGCCCAATAGCAGCGGCATTACTCAAGATTTGAGCGCGCCATTCAAGAACAGCGGCGTCACTAATTTCACTCCAACGGCTTCGCATCAAGTTTTGCAACCATGCTTGCCTTGTCGCCAAATCAGTCATGCTAGGCACTTCGCGGAAAGCAGGCTGAACGATGAACGGTGCGCTTCTCAACTCGGCTAGGGGCTCCGCCGTCTGCTGAGCCCTCATCTTCGGGCTCGATACCAATACCAGCTCTTTTGGCGCGGCTCTATCAACAGCGACTGCGGCTTGCTTCGCCTGCTCACACCCCAGCGAACTCAGCTCAGGATCGTCATGTTCACCCCAACTCTGTGCCGCCTCACCGTGCCTGACCAGAAAAAGTTCGATCATCGATAGGTCACCAAGTCCTCGTTCAGCTCAGCACTGAGCATACGAAGCACCGAGTGATCGTTAAAGTGACTCAATGAAATCTTATTGCCCGAGTAAAAGAACTGCGTCACCGAGCAATTAATGACAGGTTCGTAAAATCGATAGACTTGATCGGCTGTAACACCCAAGACGATTGATGTTGCTGTGGCTATCGTACCACCCGAGGTAAACACACCAATGGTCTTACCGGACCCCTGAGTTGCCATCACCTCGTCTAGCGCCGATTTAACCCCACTCGAATACTCGTCCCAACTTTGTATACCGGGATAAGGATCAGACCGCGTCACCCAGTCCGTAAAAACGGCTTCGATAATTTTCTGGTAGGCTTTGCTATCACCCTGAGCGCGTTCCATGATTGCAGCCAGACGTGGATCGCTCTGCATCAATACGGGCAATAAAATCTTCACCTGTTCATCGTTGCGGACTTCATCAAACCGGGGATCGACATGATGTTCTAGAGAATGCCCTTGATGGGCAATAACGCGCTGTGCAGTCTCTTTTTGTCGCTTGAGTTGCCCTGAGTAGACCGCGTCAAATTGAAGCCCAGACTTTTTGAAGTACTCCCCCATCAAGTCTGCTTGCCTTTGACCCAATGGCGACAGCTGATCGTAGTCTTCAGCTCCAAACGACGCCTGTCCGTGGCGCACCATTAAAATGGATGCCATAACGCTCCTTAGCCTGTCTTTTTGAGTGGGTCAAAACGGTATTTTCGCCGATAAGGAAAGAAATCTTCGACGTAACCCGATCTAATCCTATCCTGTAAATTCTGCCAAAACTGAGCTTCGTATAAGTCGCTGTGAATCTGATCAAAAATCTTTCGCGCGCGCTGATTTCCCGAAAAAAACAAGCGAAACTCTTCTGGAAAAATATCATTCGGCCCCACCGTGTACCAAGGCTTGCTCGAGAGCTCCTCTGCTTCACTGCGGGGCGCTGGTATAGTGCGGAAATTGCAATCCAGCAAAGGTACTATCTCATCGTAATCGTAAAAGACAACGCGACCATGCCGAGTCACCCCAAAATTCTTGAGCAGCATGTCGCCCGGGAAAATATTAGCGGCCGCCAGTTGTTTAATGGCGTTACCGTATTCATCCATGACTGCCCAAATTTGGTCGTCGTTGGCATCTTTCAGATACAAGTTCAACGGCGTCATCCGGCGCTCAACGTAGACATGCTCGATAATCAGAGCCGGTCCCTTCTCATGAACAATTGAAGGGGCAACCTCATACAGCTCTTTAATGAGCTCCTCTGAAAATCGGCTGCGATCGAGCACGAGTTGATTAAACTCTTGTGTATCTGCCATACGTCCAGCGCGATCTGAGCGCTTAACGAAGCGATACTTCGCTTTGACTTGCTCTCGCGTCATGTCTTTAGGAGGTGTAAATCGATCCTTGATAATCTTGAATACGAAATCATAAGACGGCAGCGTAAATACACACATGACCATACCTTTGATACCCGGTGCGATAACAAACTGGTCCGTTGTCGTCTGCATGTGTCGGGTCGCACAACGATAATAGTAAGTTTTCCCATGCTTGTTGTAGCCCATCGAACTATATATTTCCGAAATGGGCTTAGCGGGCATGAGATGCTGCAGAAAACGGACGTACTTTGATGGCACACTCGCATCCACCATGAAGTAGGTCCGAGTGAAGCTAAACATCACGCTCACTCGATCCGAGCCAAACAAGATAGCATCCACGTAAATCTTATGGTCTTCACTGTGCAACAAAGGGATGACAAAGGGCATACTGTCGTCACCGGATACAAACCGTCCGACAATGTAGGCACACTTGTTTCGAAAAAAATGATGCTCAAGAACCTGCACCTCGGTTTCACCCGGCTGCAGCGAAAATCGTGGCCCTAAAAATCGCATCGCGTGATCTTCAATCGATCGCAAATCGCGCGCCAAGTCCTCGTAAGGGATAGCGAACTCATAGTCTTTCAGGAGTGGCTCAAAGGTTGTGCTAGCAGAGCCGGTCCAAGGATAAGTCCTGTATACACGGGTCATATCGGACTTGGGCATATCCCCTTGAGTCGAAAATACAAAGGCGTGTTCGTCGCGAATAAGGCGATGCTCAAATACCGAGCAATACACAGAGTTATAGAACGTTTCCGCAATTTCAAAGTTACTGTGGCCGTCTATGAGCGACGCATAAAAGCCTTTCACTGCTCGCCAAAACGGATAGTCGGTCTGATGCACACCAGCGATCAACTCGACGTAGCGCGTGATTTCCCCAGTTTTTTTCTTGTATAAATCAATACGTTCAGTCGACGCTTGATGCATGCCCAGCCAGTCGGCGCGCTCAAATCGAGATCGTGCCGCCAGCGTGATATTCTGGAATTCCGCGAAGTACGACTCAAAGCCATTGAAAATAGCGCGAGCAAAGCGCTCCTGAACTTCTGTGACAGGATCGATCGCGCTCTGCATTAGAGTGTTGGCGCAGGATACGCGCGTCTGAGCTTTCGCATGCCACCAATCCAACGATCGTAGTTCGCGCTTTTAAGACCACGATATTGCTCGACCTGTGGATGAGGCAGAATGAGAAACTGCTCACTGTCTAGGCCTTGAACAACGGCCTCAGCCACTTCGGCGGGAGTTACCACACCATCGACCCCGGCCACTCCGCCAGACTCGACATTTTGAATCATTGGTGTATCCACCGCCTGAGGACAAAGAACGCTGACTTTAATGCCATCGTCGCCATGAGTAATCGCTAGCGACTCCGCAAACGCCACCGCCGCATGCTTGGTCGTTGAGTAGGCCGCATCTCCTATCTGACTCAAGAGACCAGCCGCTGAGGCTGTATTCAAAAAGTAACCCTCTCCTCGGCGAATCATGCTGGGCAAACAGGCTCGGGCGGCATAGATATGGGACATCACATGAATCTCCCACATCGCCTGCCACACGTCATTTGGCGCCGATGTTGCCCACCAAGGCTCTCCGTCACCTTTTACGATACCGGCATTAGAGCAGAACAAATCGATCTGCCCGAACTCAGCTTCGGCCTGCTCGACCAGAGCGACCATTTGAGCTTCGTCACGAACATCAACCGCGATCGCGAGACCGCCAACAGTAGCAGCAACGGCACTAGCGGCATCGAGGTTCAGATCTGCAACCACGATACCCCGGGCACCTTCATGGTAAAAGCGCTCACACAGCCCTTTCCCAATCCCGCTGCCACCTCCAGTGACAACAACGACGCGGTCTTTAATGTTCATGACGTCTCCCTATAGTGCTTATTAGCTGGCGTATCGCAGCTCTCTAAACTCACCCATGTGATGCATCGAATCTCCAAAGGTCGTACCAATCATCATCAGACGCTTAGCATAATGACCAATATCGAGTTCGTCGGTGATGCCCATGCCACCATGTAGCTGAATTGACTCACTGTAAATATGCTTGCCTGCTTTATCAATCATGATTTTCAGGGCGAGTAATGACTCGCGACGATCAGGCTTGTCTGCTTCAACGTCACACACCGCGCGGTAGAGCAACGATTTCGTTTGCTCATACGACATAAACGTATCGACCATACGATGTTGCAGTGCTTGGAAGACTGAAATCTTGACACCAAACTGCTCGCGAGTTTTCGTGTATTCAACAGTTTTTGCGTTGAGCTGCCCCATGACACCGACAGCCTCGGCACTGAGTGCCAGAATGGCATCTTCTGCGATGGCCTGCATCAGTGGCCATGCCTTTCCTTCCTCGCACAATGCATTCGTAGCGGGTACAGACACATTATTGAAGCGTACATTCGCAACCACTTGACCATCCATTAGACGGTAGGACACGAGTTCGATACCTTCTGCATCGGCAGGGACTAAGAACAGCGATAAGCCCTCTTCCGACCATTGCTCTCCCGATGAACGCGCGGATACCACAAAGTAGTTAGCGTTGGTGGCGTTAAAGACGACCACTTTCTCGCCATTGATGATTCGGTCAGAACCCTGCGCGACACTCGTCGTTGTCACGTCGTTCATGACAAAACGACTTTGTCGCTCGACATAGGCATAAGCACCTTGGCAAGAGCCATCGATAATGCTCGGTATAAGGTTATCTTTCAGAGTCTGGTTGCTACCTTTCTGAATCAAACCGCCGAACAGGATAACCGTTGCAAAGTAGGGCTCTAACACCAGTCCTTTGCCAAACTCTTCCATCATGACCATGACATCAACTGGGCCACCACCGAAACCGCCATGGGCTTCATCGAAAGGCACTGAGAGCCAACCAAGCTCAGCGAAGGTCTGCCAGTTCTCAGCTTTCATTGCCTGATCAGTCGCTGCAATCGCGCGCCGTGTGTCCCAATCGTAATCGTCCTGTACATATCGCGCCACACTGTCGCGCAGCATCACTTGCTCTTCGCTAAAATCAAAATTCATCTGGTAATCCCTCTCTGCTTACAAGCCTAAGACGGCTTTAGCTATGATATTTTTTTGCACTTCGTTTGAGCCACCGTAAATCGTTGCGGCTCGCCCGTACATGAAAGCTTGGCGAGCTTGAGAGCCAAACGAGTGTCCCAATACTTCTGGATCTAGATCCGTCGGCAACACGC
The DNA here is from genome assembly GCA_965656045.1 of Aequoribacter sp. Lineage (GTDB taxonomy): Bacteria > Pseudomonadota > Gammaproteobacteria > Pseudomonadales > Halieaceae > Aequoribacter. The sequence continues at coordinate 15,125 of CBFHJC010000006.1, read as the reverse complement.
CTTGATAATGCGCGGCGAGATCCATCAATAATGTCTGTGTGGCCTGCTGCATCTCAGTTCCCTTAATCTTCAGCATCGAGGACTCAGGGCCGGGCGCTCCGCCATTCGATAGACTTGCCAGCACCCGAAGCTCGGTGTACTCCAGCGCCATGAGTTCAATATCGATATTGGCCAAGCGGTCTTGAAAACCAGGGTCATCAATTAGACGTCTACCACCGTTCACTTCAGCACTGGCTAAGCGCTTGATTTCAGAGACAGCACGCTTACAGTCAGCCACACCTGCGATACCAGTGCGTTCGTGCGCAAGCAGCGATTTAGCGATATGCCACCCCCTGTTCTCCTCACCGATCAGGTTCGCAACCGGAACTCTGACATTATTGAACTCAACTTCATTCAAACTGTGGTGGTTATCGATAGACACAATCGGATTGACCTTCACGCCAGGCGTTGTCATATCAATCAACAAGAAACTAATGCCTTCTTGTTTCTTGCCCTCGTTACTGGTGCGAACCAAACAGAAGATCCAGTCAGCATACTGGGCATACGTAGTCCAAATTTTGGCACCATTGATAATGTAATCATCGCCATCACGCTCGGCTTTGGTTTTAAGGGCGGCCAAATCCGAACCTGAACCTGGCTCTGAGTAACCCTGACACCACCAATCGTCGCTCGCAAGAATGCGGGGCAAAAAGCGCTGTTTCTGCTCCTCAGTACCAAAAGTGTAGATCACGGGGCCGACCATCGTTAAACCGAATGGAACGGTATCCCGAACACCAGCAGAAGCGCGCTCTGAATCGAAAATATAGCGCTGAGTAGGAGACCAGCCAGGACCACCGTATTCAACCGGCCAACCGGGCGCGATCCAGCCTTTCGCATGCAACTTTTTTTGCCACTCAACGACCGCCGCTTTAAAAGTTGCTTTCACCTTCATACGATCCTGCAGCTCTTGCGTGTACTCGGCGCTGAAAAACGCTCGCACTTCTTCTCTAAAGGCGAGGTCTTGCTCTGAAAATCGTGTATCCACGTGTCTTACCTCTCTGTTTTACTGATGTTATTGACTAAAAAGTCCCAAGAAACTCAGAACGGCAGGCAGGTCACCTATGCCGCTCGATACCTTGAGTCGACCCGAAGCTATCGCCGCGGGAAATGAATCGTGTTGCGCAACCAGCGCCAGCCAATCACTGGCGTTGACGGTGATTTCGGTGACATCTACTATCGAGCTATCGATAGGCTCAATAATAAGAACTTGATGCCTTACCGTCAGCAAAAAACGCTTATTTTGATCTGGAAACACAAATTGAAGCTGTTGCTCAACACCACGGCTTTTGTTCGGATCAAGCGACACCTGCAGACGGTCGAGCAAGCCTTCGACTGGCAGATCTCGGGCGTAAGCGAGACGCTCTGCATCGATAGCTCGAGGTTTGAATTGCACTTTGCCCTCCAGCTCTAGAGCCTCCGACAAATACCAGTTCCGCGCGTTCGGATTCATCGCGTTCTTGGCCAGCAGCCTCAGCGCTGAGCTTTTTAGCGTCTGAGCGCGCAAATTATCGCGATCGCTATTTAACACCAATTCAGTCAACTCCAAGGCCCACTGAGGATCACTCTGCAGCACCGCATCAGCTTCGACTAATGCTGACTCGGCGCCACCCATCAGACGCACAATTCGCGCTGACTTTTCGGATTCCGACGTGGGGAATAAATCGACACTATCGCCATCAAACCAGCCTAAATAACCGGAATACACGGAGCGAGCAGACCACGCGACCGTGCCATAAAAAGGTTGCAACCACTCGTGCCGTGCAAGCTCATCAGGGAGAGTAAGCTCGCGAGCGATATCTGTGGGCTTCACACCCAAGTTAATTAAGCGGACTGTTTGATCATGTACAAACTGGATCGCATCGGCGTAGTCCGACAACAAGGCGGCAATCTCAGCTTCGCCATGCAATGGAATCGTGTGGCTAGGCACCAGCACCTCGGCCCCCAGTGAAGCCATCATTCTAAGTGTATCTGACCACTGTCGAACGTCTCGATACGACGTGCCGCGAATGGTATATAAATTTGGGAACGCTTTGTAAATATTGTCTGCTGCCAGCAATACCCGCTGATCCGGAAGCCATACGACCAACTGATCATCGGTCTCACCGGGCGCGTGCAGCAAAACGAGATTCACCCCCGCAATAGTCACTGAGAGCTCATCGGACACCAAATGTGTCGGTGGCGTGTAACCTAAGGCACCAAGATCGTCACTTGCACCGATCTGCCTAAGCTCGGGGCCTATACCATCATTAACGATACGCTCTCCACCCGCGGCTAGCTGTTCGCCAAACATTCTCATTGCGTTGGTTTCCACAGTGGACTGCAAGATATTCACCACTTTGGATACTTTCTCGGGAAGTGCCGCGTGAGCGTAGATCGGCATCGGCTTCCCATCGGTGAAGACGGAAGCACCCATGATATGGTCGGCATGATTATGGGTGTAAATAATCGCTTTAATAGGCGCATCCGACACTTCTCGGAAGGCACGTAGTACCGCTTCAGCTGCGCCTCTGGACTCTGTGGTATCCACCACAACGGCACCGCCCTCACCCTCTATCAAAATGCTATTGGCCAACGCATAACCTATCGCAACGTAAACCCCAGCAGCGGGATTCTCGACCCGAGGCATGAAGATTGCGCTGTGTTGCTCTAAGGCAGCGGGCCCTCCGACTGGCTCACCTTTTACCTGCTCAGACCGCTTATCTGCCGAGCAGGCCGATAGAAGCAATACGCTGGCGAAAAGAAGGTACCGTAGTGACATCATTTGACCCATTTTGAACTTACAGTATGATTTTTGCACGAGTAGCAAAGTATCACAGCAAGTTGACACTGACAACTCACTCATGAGGTCAGAATCAGCTAATTATAGGGTATTGTTGTGAGCACAAGACGAGAGCGAATCAGTTACGAAAAAACGTGGTAAAAACGACGGACGCTGCCAGTACAGGCGAGGGACACCACGCGCGACACTGCGCATCGCCGTCGGGCTCGTGCACCGATACGTCAGTACAGTAAGCCGAAGAGTTTGCGTTGGTAGTCGACGGCGACTGGGTCACCCTTACCCAAGCTAGCGATGATGTCGAGTAAGCGCTTCTTCGTGGCTCCGTTATCGTGATCACGATCTTGGTAGAGGACCGTCATTAACTGTTCGAGTGCATCGGCGTGATGTCCATCCGCTGAATATTGCACGCCAAGCCTGACCCGAAGCTCTAGGTTGTCTGGATCCGTTTCGAGTTCGGCCTCTAGTGCAGCAGCTGCCGGAGATTTTGAAGCCTCTTGCTGCAATGCCAACTCTGCAACTAACTGTTCATAGCGGGCGTCTCGATCAACAAATCGAATACCTTCAAGAACAGTTTCAGCTTCTGTAAACCGATTGCTCTGAATCAAAGTGTGTGCCAGCTGCAAGGTAACATCAATATCATGATGGGAGTCATCGTAGGCCTTTCTGAGTAGCGTCAGCGCCTGCTTCGCGTCCCCAGCCGCCATCAACTCTGCGGCCTGATCAATCGCCGCCTTCCAGGGGCTCGGTAAATATTTTTGCAGTAACTCACGGACCTGAGTCTCGGGAAGCGCTCCGGCAAATCCGTCAACCGGTTGACCGTTTTGAATAATCATAACGGTTGGCAAACTTCGTACACCAAACTGTTGGGCAATATTCTGCTGCTCGTCCGCGTTGACTTTTGCCAACAAAAACGCCCCTGCATACTCGTGCGCCAATGACTCTAAAATGGGCATCAGTGCTTTACAAGGAGCGCACCAATCCGCCCAGAAGTCGACCACTACCGGCCGATTATTCGATTCCTCGATCAGCAACTGCATGGCATTCGTTTCGTCTATGTTTGCTATGTAGTCGCTCATACTGAGTCTCCGGTGCCTATCACTCAGGCGTCTTTAAGATTTAATACGTCTTGCATATCGTAGAGATCCGCTGGTCGGTTCGCGACCCAGCGCGCAGCGCGCAGTGCACCTTTCGCGAAGGACATCCGACTGGATGCTTTATGGGTAATTTCAAATCGTTCACCGTCAGCAGCAAACATCACGGTGTGATCCCCGATAATATCGCCCGCTCTGACAGTAGCAAATCCAATTGTCTCGCGTGAACGCGGCCCCGTCTGGCCCTCTCGTCCGAACACGGCAACGTCGGCAAGATCTCTACCCAAAGCGTTAGCGACCACCCCCCCCATACTCAGCGCTGTTCCAGAGGGTGCATCCACCTTATGACGATGGTGCGCCTCGATGATCTCGATATCGACATCATCACCAAACGTGCGCGCAGCAATGTCTAACAACTTGAAGCAGACGTTAACCCCAGTACTGAAGTTAGAGGCCTTACAAATAGGGATCTGCTGAGCCGCTTGCTCGACAGCCTTATCTTGCTCATGGGTCAGACCAGTGGTTCCAATCACCATCGCAATACCCTGCTTCTGACACACCCTGAGGTGATCCAGAGTGGCCTCTGGCGATGAGAAATCGATTAGCACATCAATGCAATCGGCGAAGTGATCGAGCGACTCTGTCACTTTGACATTTAAAACACCGACACCCGCAAGCTCCCCAGCATCTGAGCCGATCAAGCTACTTCCGGGACGCTCTGTTGCACCCGCTAGCGCCAAATTGTCATCAGCGCTAATAGCTTCGATCAGCATCCGGCCCATGCGTCCAGCTGCGCCTATCACACCTACTTTAATCGTCATAATTTCATATCATCAAAAAAGCTTTTAACACCCTCAAACCAAGACGTCTGTTTGGGCGACTGCTTAGTGCCCCCCTCAGTCAGACTCTCTTGGAACTGTTGCAACAATTCTTTCTGTTTCTTGGTGAGTTGCACCGGCGTCTCCACCACCACACGACACAAAAGATCACCTACCGAACCACCCCGCACTGGCTTCACCCCTTTGCCGCGCAGTCTAAACAGCTTACCGGTCTGCGTTCCCTCTGGAATTTTCAATTTTACACGCCCCTCTAGGGTAGGCACCTCGAGCTCGCCACCTAGAGCCGCATCACTAAAGGTAATGGGCGCATCACAATGTAAATCCTTACCATCCCGATCGAAAATAGCATGCTTTCGAACCGACATCTCAACAAAAAGATCGCCATTCGGACCACCATTGGGACCCGCCTCGCCCTCACCCGAAAGTCGGATTCGGTCACCCGTATCAACACCCGGGGGCACTTTAACTGAGAGAGTCTTGCTGCGCTCTACTCGTCCCTGACCGCGACAACTGGTGCATGGATCGCTCACCACCTTCCCCTGACCTCGGCAGGATGGGCACGTTTGCTGAACCTGAAAGAACCCTTGCTGCATTCTGACTTGTCCTGCACCGCCGCAGGTAGAGCACGTTTTAACGCTGGTTCCTGGTTTTGCACCCGAGCCGTCACAAACATCACAGCTCTGAAGCGTAGGTACTTTGATCTCTACCGTCTTCCCAAAAACCGCATCTTCAAGCGAGATATCCAAGGTGTACCGCAGATCAGAACCACGCTGTGGCCCGCCCCGCGAACGGCCACCGCCACCTCCGCCAAAAATATCACCAAAAACGTCGCCGAAAATATCGCTGAAACCACCCTCTGAGAAGCCCCCGCCACCGGCTGAACCATCTACTCCGGCGTGCCCAAACCGATCATAGGCCGCCCTTTTCTCGGCATTGGTCAATACTTCGTAAGCTTCTGTCGCTTCTTTAAACTTGTCGTCGGCTTTAGGATCATCAGAATTACGATCAGGGTGAAATTTCATGGCAATACGACGGTATGCCTTTTTAATCTCTTTCTCATCGGCATTCTGAGCTACGCCCAGAACTTCATAGTAATCACGTTTTGACATCAAAATTCATCGCACTTATGGTGGGGCAACGCGCAGTTGCAGAAATAACGCCCTTTAAAATAGCAGCGCGGGCTCGAGTCCCGCGCTGCTGCGTTCTAGTGTACACCGCGCTCGAAAGCGCGGGGAAATCATCACAACGTTTACTGCTTGTCGTCTTTGACTTCTTCAAACTCAGCATCAACAGCATCATCACCCTGACTTGATCCGTCAGCAGCACCTTCCTGACCACCCGCTGCGGCTTGAGCCTGATACATTTTCTGAGCCACTGGGCTGGTAACTTCGGTGAGCTTGGCAGCCGCCGCATCAATCGCTTCTATATCATCACCCTTCATAGCCTCTTCGGCTTCTGATATAGCCGCCTCAATCGCCGCCTTCTCATCATCACTCGCGTGCTCTGCGGCTTCGGTTAAGGTGCTGCGGGCAGCATTGATCATACCCTCACACGCATTGCGCGCTTTCACCATTGCCTCAAACTTGGCGTCTGCTTCTGCGTTGGCTTCTGCATCGTTGACCATGGCCTCAATTTCGGCTTCTGATAAACCGCTCGATGCGGTAATGCGGATAGACTGCTCTTTACCAGTCGCTTTATCTTTTGCCGAAACATTCAGAATACCGTTCGCATCCAAATCGAAGGTCACCTCGATTTGCGGCATCCCGCGAGGAGAAGGCGGAATATCAGCCAAGTCAAAGCGTCCCAGCGATTTGTTCTGCTGCGCCTGCTTACGTTCTCCTTGCACCACATGAATGGTCACAGCCGTTTGATTGTCATCTGCAGTCGAAAAGATCTGAGACTTCTTGGTTGGGATAGTCGTATTCTTTTCGATCAGTGGTGTCGCAACACCCCCCATGGTCTCAATTCCGAGGGTCAGCGGTGTTACGTCAAGAAGCAGTACATCCTTCACGTCACCAGACAGAACTGCACCTTGGATCGAAGCACCTACGGCTACGGCTTCGTCTGGGTTGACGTCGCGACGTGGCTCCTTGCCGAAAAATTCAGTCACAGCGCTTTGAACTAGCGGCATGCGCGTTTGACCGCCCACTAGAATCACGTCGTTGATGTCACTTGGACTCAAGCCCGCATCTTTTAGCGCCAATTTCACAGGGTCGAGTGAACGCTTCACAAGATCCTCAACCAAAGACTCCAACTTGCTGCGAGTTAACTTAACGACTAGGTGCTTGGGACCGGTCGCGTCGGCCGTGATATACGGCAGATTAACTTCAGTCGCTTGCGAACTCGACAATTCGATCTTCGCTTTCTCGGCAGCTTCTTTCAAACGCTGCAATGCGAGGGGATCGCTGTGAAGATCAATACCATTTTCTTTCTTGAATTCGCCGGCCAAATATTCGATGAGACGCAGATCGAAATCTTCCCCACCTAAAAAGGTGTCACCATTGGTCGACAGAACCTCGAACTGGTGCTCACCATCAACCTCGGCAATTTCTATGATCGAAATATCAAAGGTGCCGCCGCCCAAATCGTAAACAGCAACGGTGTTGTCGCCCTTCACCTTATCCATACCATAGGCCAGCGCCGCAGCGGTTGGCTCATTGATAATACGCTTGACCTCTAAACCCGCAATTTTACCCGCATCTTTGGTCGCTTGACGCTGCGAGTCGTTAAAGTAAGCAGGCACGGTAATCACGGCTTCGGTAACAGGCTCACCCAAATACTCTTCGGCGGTCTTTTTCATTTTCATCAGCACCTGAGCCGACACTTGCGGTGGCGCCATTTTTTTACCTTTCACTTCGACCCAGGCGTCACCGTTATCGGCGGCCACAATCGAATAAGGCGCCATTTTGATATCTTTCTGAACGACGTCGTCGGTGAACTTCCGGCCAATCAGTCGCTTTACTGCGTAGACCGTATTCTTGGGATTCGTTACTGACTGACGCTTAGCACTCTGACCGACGAGAATTTCGCTGTCATCGGTGTAACCCACCACAGAAGGGGTGGTGCGATCGCCCTCTGAGTTCTCAATCACACGGGGCTTATCGCCGTCTAACACCGCGACACATGAGTTGGTGGTGCCTAAATCGATTCCTATAATTCTACCCATACTATTTCTCCTACTGATGCCGCCTACTGCGGCACGCTGTGTTTTCGTTGAATCTTATATGTGGGTGACAGCGATATTTTCAAGCCCTCATCCAGAAAAAGGTCTAGTCGGCCTTGCTAACAATCACCATAGCGGGGCGAATCAGACGCCCATTCAAGGTATAGCCCTTCTGCATTACAGCGATGACGGTATTGGGCTCAACTTCAGGATTGGGCACCATACTCATCGCTTGATGTAACTGGGGATCGAAGGGCTCTCCCATGGGCTCGACCGCTTCGATATTGTATTTCGCCAACACATCTGAGAAGCTTTTAAGGGTTAACTCAATACCTTCTACGATGGGTTGCAAAGATTGATCAGTTTGATCCACCACGCTGAGCGCGCGCTCAAGATTGTCGGCCACCACCAGGACTTCCTTCGAAAACCCCTCGAGCGCAAACTTACGTGCCTTTTCGACTTCTTTCTCGGCTCGACGCTGCGAATTGATCGCATCAGCTTGAGCTCTGAGGACGGACTCCTTAGCGGCGGCTAGCGTTTGTTCGAGCTCCTCAATACGGGCTTGCGGATCAATCTCGGTCGCCGATTCAGGCACACTGTCGTCGCTCGCTAGATCTTGATCAACCGATTCACTGGATTCCGGCGCTTGATTTAGCTCGGTGTTTAGATCCTCATCACCCACTGAGGCAGAGTCTTTTTCGTCACTCATTACACATCCCCTTAGCATTCTCTAATAACAAACATCAACATCTGTCTTTAATTGGGGAGATTTACGAATTTTCAAGGGATCAGTTCGATAAAGCCTGTGTCAGCATTCGAGCGGTTAAATCAACCACTGGAATAACTCGGTTATATTCCATTCGAGTGGGACCAATAACGCCCAATACCCCCAAGGTTTTCTTGCCGTCACCGTAAGGCGCAGTGATCAGTGAAAAATTACCAAGCACACTCAAACCCGCTTCTTGGCCGATAAAAATTTTAACGCCTTGGGCGCTAGACGACTGCTCAAGAAGATGCAAAACCTCTTTTTTTCTTTCAAGAGCACCGAACAAAGTCTTTAAATGCGTCAACTCTTCGGGCGACGCCGCATCTAACAATCGAGACTCTCCCGCCATACAGTAATCATCATCACTGCCAACGGAGGGCAGCAATGCTTTGTTGGCGAAGGTCAGATTATCTTCCATCAGTCGATCAATTCGAGATCTTGCCTCTTGTAGCTCGTGTTTAAGCCGCACATCGATCTCTTCAAAGGTACAGCCGGAGAATTGCTCATTGATCAGTGTCGCGGCGGCTTTCAGCTGCTCTGCGTCGAACGGCTCATGCGTTTGGATAATCTTATTCTGCACCTCATGTTGATTGATCACCAAAATCACTAGGACACGATTGCCTGATAAGGGCAGGAACTCGACCTGACGGAACCGCTGAGATTCTGGCTTCGGCACGGTGACCAGACCGGCTTGTGCGGTAATATCTGCCAGCAAACCAGACGTGGTTTGCACTAAATCTCGGGCGCTTTTGTCGGGGACCAACTCGTTTTTCAGGGCTTGAAAGGTTGCAGCATCTGGCATGTCGACTTGAAGCAGAGTGTCAATATAAAGCCGGTACCCCGCCGCTGTCGGTACTCGCCCGGCCGATGTATGCGGCGCATGTAAATAGCCCCTATGCTCGAGGTCAGACATAATATTGCGCACTGTGGCTGCACTGACAGGCAGACCCGCCTCTTGGCGGACGGTACTCGATGCGACGGGAGAACCCGCCTGAATGTAGCGCTTTATAAGCGCCTGCAGCACTCTCTTAGAGCGCTCAGAAACATTGGAATCGGTCATTCGTTTAAGCACTGAGTCATTCAGGCAAGGTATAACCGAATTAAGGTCTTGAATCCAGTCTGTAAAACGACTTTTGAATCAATTTGCAGCAATCTATTCTCATGCGATACTAACCGCGTATGCTACTTAACTTCAGTAACCAAGCCGAACGACAAGGACTCAGCGAATGCTGACCCACATTCACATCAGACATCTGGCTGTCATCGATGAGCTTGCCGTCGAGTTCGGGCCAGGAATGACCGTCATCACCGGAGAAACCGGGGCCGGCAAGTCTATTCTTATCGATGCGCTTGGTTTGTGCTTGGGCGATAGAGCCGAAGCAAGCTTGGTGCGGCATGGCGCGGATCAAGCCGATATTACGGCTTTGTTCGATATCACAGACGCCGCCACCGTGCGGCAGTGGCTCGCTGATAACGACTTCCAGCTTGAGCCTGAGCTGTCGCTGCGGCGAACCATCAACAAAGAAGGTCGCAGCCGCGCCTATATCAACGGTTCGCTTACCACTGCACAAAAGTGCAGCGAAATTGGCAGCTTTTTGGTGGATATTCACGGGCAGCATGAGCATCAGTCACTCATGAATAGACAACAACATCGATATATTCTCGATCAAACACTCGACAATGATGACTTGGTTGATCAGGTTAGACTGGCAGCGAAAAATGTCCGGAAATACCAACAGGAGCTCGACACTCTGACCGCAGGCTTCGATAGCAACGAGAGTAAAAAAGAGTTTCTACGCTACCAGATCAACGAACTCTCCGATGTCGTAGTCGCGCCCACCGAGCTGCAAGCAATTGAGCAAGAGCTCGAGCTCCTTTCGCAAGGGGAAGCTTTACTGGAGGCTCTCACAGGCGCCTCACAACTCTGCGATGAGCACACCTCAGGTCTTCGACAAGCCAGTAAGCTGCTAGAAATCGGGCTTAGATCGGAGCTGACATCAGGACCCTATGAACTCATTGAGTCAGCTCTCATTCAGATTAACGAGGCAGTCTCTGACCTCGAAAAACTCTCAACCCGGGTTGATCTCAATCCGGAGCGGCTCACGGCAGTGAGTGCACAGCTTGATACGCTCTATGATATGGCGCGCAAACATAAGGTCAGACCCGAGAACCTGTCAGAACGCCTCGCAAGTCTCCAAGCCGACCTCGATCATTTACTTGATACGGACCATGCTGTGACACAGCTCCAATCGCTGATCCAGCAGAGCCGACTTGATTATGCAGATAAAGCCCATCGGCTCAGTATCGCCCGCGAGAAAGCAGCAATTGACTTGCAACAGGCAATTCAAGCCCAGCTTGGCGAACTTGATATGGGACAATGCCGATTCGAAATTCAGCTAAGAACAAAAGAGGCAAAGACCCCGTCGGAAGCGGGCAATGAAGATGTCGAATTCATGATTGCAACACAGGCCAAAGGTGAACCGCAGGCACTCGCTAAAATTGCATCAGGAGGGGAATTATCCCGGATCAGTCTTGCAATCCAAGTGGTGACGGCACAGCAGTCGATAACGCCATGCCTAATCTTTGACGAGGTGGATGTGGGAATTGGTGGAGCAACCGCTGAAGTAGTAGGCCAGCGATTGAAGCAACTAACGGCACATTCGCAGGTCCTGTGCGTCACTCACCTCGCCCAGGTAGCAAGCCAAGGGCACACTCACCTCAAAATCAGTAAACGTAGTAGCGCAGACGCGACTGCGACCCGAATTCAGTCGCTGGATACGGAAGCGCGCATCAAGGAACTCGCACGCATGATTGGGGGTATTCAGATGACCGATCAAACCCTTGCCTACGCTTCAGAAATGCTTCACAACGCACACTAAAACGTCCCCGAGCCATGATCGGTTTCTGGCACACAGCACCAGCGAGCGAACGCTCACTAAAACTTAGCTAAGCTACGATTGTTTTCTGACGTACAGCACCAGCGAGTGATCAACCAAATCAAAACCATGCTCTCTGGCAATTTCGTGTTGCCGCTTTTCGATCAATGGATCCGTAAACTCAATCACATCACCAGTCTCCATGCAGACCATGTGATCGTGATGCTCGCCCGTCGCCATTTCGTAAACCGAATGGCCCGTTTCGAAGTTATGACGCGCTACCAGTCCGGCCGATTCAAACTGAGTCAATACTCGATATACTGTCGCTAAACCGACCTCTTCCTCAGCCTCGAGCAAAGCTTTATAAACATCCTCGGCGCTCATGTGCTGGCCTTGCTCTGAGTTAGATTCGAGAATTTGCAAAATTTTCAGTCGCGGCAAAGTCACTTTTAGACCCGCTTTTTTGAGCTCTTGATTTTCAAAAGGCATATTTAAGGGTTCTCTCACTCAGCATTGACCAGTATGATGCCACTGCAATCCGTTAAGTTAAAGGTTTCTCAAGATGCGAGTCATTCTCTCGGCGTTGATTATCAGTATCGCGGTGTCAGGTTGCGGCTTTATCGGCTTCCCTGGTGCGTACAAAATCGGTATCGAACAAGGTAACATCGTTACTCAAGAAATGATTGATCAATTAGAGCCCGGAATGAGCAGGCGCCAAGTGCGCTTCGTGCTGGGCACCCCGCTGATAGAAGATAGTTTTCAACCCGATCGGTGGGATTATCGCTACGAATTCAGTCGCGGGGATCAAACTTTTATTGAAACCAGACTCACAGTCTTCTTCGAAGGTGATGAGCTCACCCATTTCGACAGCACACTCCCACCGAGTGCCGACGAGGCCGAAAATCCCGAGGCAAACTCTGGTGACGAGCCGGTCAGTGATTCTTAGATCGAGCAGACTGTACTTTTTCAGCTCGAATTTTTCGGATTTCTTTCGGATCGAGCAACAACGGCCGATAGATCTCCACACGATCACCGGCTCTTAGTATCTGTGTATCTGAGACCGGCTCGCTAAAAATCCCCAAGGGCAATGTTGTTAGTGCAAATGCTTCGAACTCAGCCTCGATGCCAGACAACTCGACCGCTTGGCGGGCGGTTGTCCCAGCCGGCACGGCTAAATACTTGATGACCTGACGATCGGGTAACGCAAAAGCAACCTCGATCCCGATTTGATCTATAGACTCATCCATGTCCACCCCCAAGCGCCGAATGCGCACGACGAATAATCGCATCAACCACCGTCGTACTCACGCGCTCTGCCAGTTGCTTCGCCGCGAAACCCTGCAATGGACCTGACGTTTCGAACTGTAAATCGAGCGACACCTTAGCCGCCGACTCAGCAAGGGAACTAAAAGCCCAGCGACCGACAAGGTGCTGCAAAGGCCCATCGATAAGTTCCATAATAATCTCGCGCGGCTCAACCAAGGTATTGCGAGTGGAGAAAGAGTAGTGGCCTCCCATCGCACCAATGGTTAACTCTGCTTCTACACCCTGCTCCCAAGTGCGCACGATGCGAGCCGCAGAGCAGCCGCCGATAAAGGTGGGGTACTCGGGGATGTCGCAGACGAGCTGGTAAAGATGCTCGGCCGGATAGGGTAGCAATGCGCTGCGTTGGATTCTTATCATCGGCATAGTATAGCGATGCCGAGATCAGCAGGCGAGAATCGGTTAATAGACCCACCACCCCGCCACCAGGACCAAGACCGCCGCGACGGGGGCAACATAACGTAGCAGGCCAATCCAAATCCGTATAAAAGTATAGCTCTCGCCGTCGAGGGCTCGTACCAGGCCATATTTGTGGGCCCGCCAGCCCACTAGAATACTCAAACCCAAGGCGATAATCGGTACGAGTACAAGCACGATAAGGCGATCGATCAGCGCCAGCGCCAACCATAAATCTGAATCTCCATCACCCAATTTGACCCAACTCAGAACCACCAGTGTTATTGCACAAATAAGCGCAACCATGGCAGCCGAGCGTCCTTGCCCCCAACCGGTTCGATGGCCGACGACACCAATAACCACTTGTAGACAGCCCACGATAGTCCCCAACAAAACGAGTAACACCATGGCAAAAAACAAAAACCCCATGGTATCGCCCTGAATACTATTACCAAATGCGTGGGGCAAACTGACGAACAGTAAACTAGGCCCGGTACTCGGCAATACGTCTTGCGCCAGTATCAGAGGATAGACAATCACGCCTATCGCGATCGCAAAGGCGATATCGAATAACCCAACGCCGATCATGACGCGACCCAAAGGTAATTTATCGGACGAATAAGCCGACAAAGTGGCAGCGATTCCAAGGCCAACACACAGCGTAGCCAGTGCTTGAATCACTGCGAGCACGGCAGACTTCGGACTGAAAGAGGAAGATTCTGTCGCAAACAACCAATCACCGGCTGCGATCATGTCACCGACTAAAAAGCTGTGGTGTAAAGACAACACCGCCAGAGCAAAAACCGCTGGAACCACTAGCCATGCCACCGCACCGATGCCCTTCCGCACGCCCGCTGCTAGCAGCCCGCAGGCAAGCCCAAGCATCGCTAGCGCTCCGAACAGAGCTTGCTCTGAATCGTTAAGTACCGCAGCGAAGTAGTCGCCCACTTGCATCAAACTAATAGCAGCAAACTTCCCATTCCACAGATCAAGCGCATAGGGCAGCACCCAACCGCTAATGATCAAGAGCCCCAAGCCAACACCTAGAGCGGCAGTTGCGCACATGAGCCCTAGAATTTCCCAATGAGGTGATGCCTTGGAGCGTTCGGCCAAGTCGCCGATTGCCGCCGTCACCGACGCCTTATGCGTGCGTCCAATCACTGCCTCGGCTAACACCAGAGGCACAGAAATCAGCGTCAGTGTGAGCGCATAAACAATCCAAAAAGTTCCACCACCTTGCTCTGCTGCGATGCCACTGGTTCGCCAAATCGACCCAAGCCCAAGCGTCGCGCCAATCATCGCAAAGAAGAAAGTAGATCGTGATGCCCAGCTTGAAGCGTTGGTGTCTTGCATGTCGATACGACTCTCGATCAGATCGTTAACCTTGGGCTATACGCCCTTAGTTTAAAAGATAAGAATTTCCTATGCGAGGATTTACCATGCCGTATAATGGCGCGATGAGCAAAAAGAAATCGAAAACAAGCAGCAACCAGATCGCGCAGAATAAGCGTGCCAACTTTGATTACAAACTTTTAGAAGATTTCGAGGCGGGTATTGCCCTCACTGGTTGGGAAATTAAGAGTTTACGTGCTGGAAAAGTGCAACTCACAGACTCTTACGTGATTATGATGAATGGTGAAGCCTATTTGTTGGGTGCCCAGATCACACCAATGGCAACCGCATCGACCCATTTCGTAACCGAGCCCACCCGAACGCGCAAACTGTTGTTGCACCGGAAAGAGCTTGCGCGGATTTTGGCCGGAACTTCGCAAAAAGGGCTGACCTGCGTCTGCACGGGCTTATATTGGAAAGGACATCTTGCAAAAGCGCGAATTGCCTTGGCTCAAGGTAAG
>CBFHJC010000005.1:0-26254 GCA_965656045.1 Aequoribacter sp. | reverse complement strand
AACAACGAGAAAGAGCTGCCCGATGCGTTTTTGCGTCGATGCTTCTTCCACTTCATCAATTTCCCATCGCGCGAGACGATGCGCCAGATTGTCGATGTTCACTACCCCAATATCAAACAAGATTTGGTCAACGAGGCGCTCGAGATGTTCTTCGAAGTGCGTGATATCCCCGGCCTGAAGAAAAAGCCCTCGACCTCGGAACTGATTGATTGGCTTAAATTACTCATGGCCGACGATATCCCAGACGAAATCTTGAAAGACCGTGATCACAGCAAAGCTATTCCGCCGCTGTATGGGGCGCTACTTAAGAATGAGCAAGACGTCCATTTGTTAGAGCGATTGGCGTTTATGCATCGTCGAGAGACACGCTAACTTATGCTGATTAATTTTTTTCAAGGGCTGCGGGATGCGGGTATCCCGGTCACTACCCGAGAGCTACTTGATCTGTTCGAGGGGTTAAAGCAGCACTTAGTGTTTGCCGATTCAGAGACCTTTTACTATTTTAGCCGAACCTGTCTGGTGAAGGACGAGAAGTATTTCGATCGGTTCGATCGTGCGTTCAGTGCCCATTTTAAGGAGCTCGAAAGTTTAGATGCGGTGATCGAAGCGATCATCCCCGATGACTGGTTGAGAAACGAGTTCTTAAAATCTCTATCGGATGAAGAAAAAGCCAAAATTGAATCCCTAGGCGGTCTTGAGAAGCTGATCGAGGAATTCAAAAAGCGCCTTGAAGAACAGAAAGAGCGGCACGAAGGTGGCAACAAGTGGATCGGGACTGGTGGTACGTCACCATTTGGACAGCAAGGCTATAACCCTGAGGGTGTGAGGGTTGGTCCCAATGGGGGGCAAAAGAAAGCGCTCAAGGTTTGGGATCGACGCGATTTCAAGAATTTAGATGACGATGTGCAGCTAGGTACGCGCAATATTAAGATGGCCTTGCGACGGTTGCGAAAGTTCGCGCGTCAGGGTGCGGCAGATGAATTGGATCTAGACGATACCATTCGATCGACTGCGCGAAACGCAGGTCTACTCGATATTAAGCTGGTCCCAGAACGGCATAACGCCGTTAAAGTGCTGATCTTTTTTGATGTGGGTGGATCAATGGATCCGCACATTCGAACCTGTGAAGAACTCTTTTCTGCTGCCCGAACCGAGTTTAAGCATCTCGAGTATTTTTACTTTCATAATTTCATTTATGAGAGCGTATGGCGCAATAACATCCGCAGGCATAATGAGCGCACCTCTCTTATGGACGTGATGCATAAATACAGTCACGACTACAAGGTGATCTTTGTCGGCGATGCTGCAATGTCGCCCTATGAAATAGTGTCTCCCGGTGGCTCGGTGGAGCACTGGAACGAAGAGTCGGGTGAGGTTTGGATGCGACGTTTGCGTCAGACCTATGAAAAGATGATATGGATTAACCCAACGCCGCAAGCGGAGTGGGAATACACCCAGTCAACTGCGATGACGCACCAGCTCGTGGAAGGGCATATGTATCCTTTGACGTTGAAAGGTCTCGAAGAAGGGATGAGCTATTTGTCTAAATGATAGGCAATGAGCGCTGCCGTAACGGCCACATTGAGCGATTCGACCCCATTGTGCATTGGTATGGCGATAACTGAATCGCATAAGTCCTCGATGACTTTTGAGACCCCTTCGGTTTCATTACCCAGTATAAGAGTCCGACGTGGTGGGAATACATGGGTAAATAAGTTGTCAGATGCATGGCTACTCAACGCGTACTGTTTGAAGCCGGACTCTTTTACCAAATTGACCGCTTCGAGGCTGGTCGAGCAGCGCAGGATCGGTGCTTGAAATAAAGTGCCAGCGCTGGCTTTGATGACCAAGGGCCCGAGTGGTGCGCATCCGTCTTCTGGAATAATCATACCGTCCACTCCAGCTGCTGTCAGTGAGCGGATAATCATGCCAAGATTTTGTGGATTAGTGATTCGATCAAGCAGAAACAGAGTCTGCTGTTCACCCGATGCTGATGCCAGAAAATCCCCCAAATCCGAGAACCTTGGGCACTCGATATCGAGGGCTACGCCCTGATCTTGCTGTTTGTTTTTTGAGATTCGAGACAGCGCATCTCGGCTGTGATACCGAATCTCGAGACCTCGACGTTCCGCTGTGGCGACAAGACGGTCGAGTGAGCCGGAGGCTCGATTCGAGTCCGCCAAATGCAGGATTTTGGGTTTCAAGGACGCATCACTTAAGCTCGCCTCGACGACGTTACGACCGTAGACAGTCAGCCAGCGGCGTAGGTTCTTTTTTTTCTGGCTATAGTCAGTCGGGCTCGGCATTTTTGGTCGCTCCATGGAAGTGGCGATGCTAACCTATCTGATCAGCGCTGACGAGTGGAGAGCAGGACTTGGACATTGTTTTATACCATACCGCTGGATGTCATTTGTGCGAGCTGGCCGAGGCTGAACTTGCGCTGGCAGGCATGGAGGCAATAAAGATCGATATCGCGACAGACGACGCCCTATTCCAAAAATATGGGTGGCTTATTCCAGTGCTTGCGCTGGGCGAGAATGAGTTGCGCTGGCCGTTCAATGCCGACCAGCTGTGTAAATGGTTTGATCAAATACCGACGCGCACCGCCAGTACGTCGCATGATGCGCCATGAAGTACACCATTCGCAGTGGATCCCATCAATAGGGCTAAGCCATAGCGTCCGTGAGAACCGACGACGATGAGATCTGAGTTTAGCTGTTTGGCCATCTGATGGATTTCGACCTCAGGACGTCCGAATACGGTATGCTGATGAGCTGGATCGATATTGTGGTTGCGCCCAACCTGAGCGAGTTGCTGTCGAGCTTGCGCGCTGATTTCTTCTTGAATGCCCGAGAAATCCATCGGGATATCTCCGCCGTAGGCAAAGCTCAGAGGTTCGATCACGTGAATTAGGTGCACTTCGGCCGATTTCTCTGCTGCCATCGCACATCCTCGCCGAACGACATCGATCGATTCTTCGCTAAGATCAATGGCGATCAAAATATGGGTGTAGTTAGACATCGCTTTCTCCTTGGACCTAATGATCGTCGAATTACTATCGCACTTCGAGTACGGCGGTGCAATTGCTGTTACCATCGCTTTTTGATCGAGCGCAAGGAAAGGTATGGAATACTGGCTCATTTTTGGTGCGATGTTGGTGGCGCTTGCGCCCTTGCAGTATTTTTGGCCTACGAAGCGGCAACGCGGTTTAGCTCATATTCGCGAACAGGCAGCGATCATGGGTTTGTTCGTCGAGCTTCGCAAACTACCCGATCACCGACTGATACGATTGTCGATCCCTGAAGGCCAGCAGGCAGATTGGGTTTTTTATGGTCTGCGTCTATCACCTAAAGCCGAGGTAACCGTAGGTACTTGGATTCGGGTTGATGACGAGTGGACTTCTATGACATCTGAGGCATTGCTTCCCGAGTCACTGCAGTCTCTTCCGCCGGGTTGTGACGTGGTATCAATTCGTCCTGGCTGTATTGGTTTTTACTGGCAAGAGAACCAATCTGATGAACAATTGCGAGCTGCGGCCGAGTGCTTAAAAAAGGCGGCCAGTGTTGCGGTTGAACAGGTCTGAATCAATCCATCAAAACTGTCTGAAAGCGATTAATTTCTCAATTTTTCTTGACCCCAGCTGTTTGCATCACTATATATGGCGACCCTTAGGTGATGAATTTTGTCACTCAATAACGCGTTACGAAGGATTACTATGGGTAAGGCACTGGTCATTGTTGAGTCCCCAGCTAAAGCCAAAACGATCAACAAATATCTGGGCGGCGACTTTATTGTAAAGTCGAGCGTTGGCCACATTCGCGACTTGCCCACATCCGGTAGTAGTGTATCAAGTACCGATCCCAAAGAGCGCGCGGCACAGGCCGCGAAAACCCGCAAGATGGCGCCGGAAAAAAAGGCGCAGTATCAGCTGAAGAAATCCCGAGAGCAGTTGATTCGCCGTATGGGGATAGATCCCGATAACCACTGGCAAGCGAACTATCAGATTCTGCCCGGGAAAGAGAAAGTGGTTAGCGAGCTCAGACAGCTTGCTCAGAAAGCGGATACGATTTACTTAGCGACGGATTTGGATCGCGAGGGTGAAGCGATTGCCTGGCACCTCAAAGAGGCGATCGGCGGTGATGAGAGTCGTTACCGTCGGGTCGTGTTTAACGAGATTACACAGTCCGCCATCAGTGAAGCGTTTAAGCAACCTGGAACGCTCGATATCGCGCGTGTGAATGCGCAACAGGCGCGCCGTTTCTTGGATCGTGTGGTTGGCTTCATGGTGTCGCCTTTACTCTGGGCGAAGGTGGCGCGCGGGCTTTCCGCGGGAAGGGTACAATCGGTTGCTGTTCGTTTGGTGGTTGAGCGTGAGCGAGAGATTAGAGCCTTTATTCCTGAGGAATTTTGGGAAATCCACGCAGAACTCGCGGCGAAAGATGGCACGATCTCTCGCTTTGAAGTTAAGCGATGGCAGGATAAGGGTTTTCGTCCAAAAAACGAGCTCGAGGCGCAAACCGCGCTCGATTATCTCGCTCAGGCAAATTATCAAGTTGCGACCAGAGAAAGTAAGCCGACCCGATCGAAGCCGTCGGCACCCTTTATTACCTCTACCCTTCAGCAGGCAGCCAGCACTCGCCTCGGATTTTCGGTCAAAAAGACCATGACAATGGCACAAAGGCTCTACGAAGCTGGTCATATCACCTACATGAGGACAGATTCAACGAACCTCAGTAAAGATGCCATAGAGGCTTGTAGAAGCTACATTAAAGCGCATTTTCCGCCTTCTTATTTGCCTGCCGAGCCTGTGAAGTACAGTGCTAGAGATGACGCGCAAGAAGCGCATGAGGCGATTCGCCCCTCTGATGTCCGAGTATTGCAAACTCAGCTCGTTTCGATGGAGCGAGATGCACAGCGGTTATATGATCTCATTTGGCGTCAGTTCGTTGCTTGTCAAATGCCAGCGGCGGAATATCTCTCTACAACTCTGACCATTGCGGCAGGCGACTATGAATTAACCGCGAAAGGTCGCGTGGTCGTCTTTGATGGCTATACCAGAGTGCTCACGCCCGCGTCTAAGAAAGGCGAGGAGGCCGTGCTTCCCGATTTAAAAGAGGGCGATTCGCTCACTCTCGATCGCTTAGATCCCAGCCAACATTTCACCAAACCCACTGCGCGCTATGGTGAGGCGAGTTTAGTGAAAGAATTGGAAAAGCGAGGTATTGGTCGCCCATCCACTTATGCAGCAATTATTTCAACGATACAAGAACGCGGCTATGTGCGGCTTGAAAACAAGCGTTTATATGCTGAAAAAATGGGTGATATTGTCACTCAAAGATTGCAGCAGAGCTTTGACGATTTATTAGATTACTCGTTCACTGCCACCATGGAAGAGAAGTTGGATGTGGTAGCAAGAGGCGGTCTTGATTGGCGCGATCTTCTCGATCAGTTTTATGCGGAGTTTCAGGAACGCTTGACTCGAGCTGAATCACCAGAGCCCGTGGGAATGCAGTCAAATGCCCCAACCATGACTGATATCGACTGTGACAAGTGCGGTCGCCCCATGCAAATTAGAACTGCTGCCACTGGCGTTTTTCTGGGTTGTTCGGGGTACTCATTACCACCGAAAGAGCGCTGTAAACACACAATCAATCTGATTCCTGGCGATGAGGCAATCAGTGCCGACGCAGACGATGAAGCGGAATCAAGGCGGTTGATCAGTAAGCATCGCTGTAGCTTATGTAATGCCGCCATGGACAGCTATTTGATTGACGAATCACGCAAACTTCACGTGTGTGGCAATAATCCAGACTGTAGTGGTTTCGAGATCGAGAGCGGTCAGTTCAAGCTTAAAGGCTACGAAGGCCCAGTGATCGAGTGCGACAAGTGTGGCTCGGATATGCAGCTTAAGACGGGGCGCTTCGGTAAGTATTTTGGATGTAGTTCTGAGGCCTGTAAAAACACTCGAAAATTACTGCGTAATGGCGAGGCAGCGCCACCCAAAATGGATCCCGTGCCGATGCCAGAGATTCAATGCACCAAAGTCGATGATTATTACATTTTGCGAGATGGCGCGGCTGGACTTTTCTTGGCAGCTAGCCAGTTTCCCAAAAATAGAGAAACGCGAGCCCCATTGGTGGCAGAGATCGCGCCACACAGGTCAGAAATAGACCCTAAGTACCACTTCTTGCTAGATGCACCGCAGACTGACCCAGACGACAACCCCTCACAGATTCGCTATAGTCGGAAGACTAAGGAGCAGTATGTGATGACTGAGATAGACGGCAAAGCAACCGGTTGGCGCGCTCACTATGAGAACGGTCGTTGGGTTGTGGCTGATACGAAAAAGTAGCGATTCAATGGCCAACTGTCGAGCTCTGGTAAATCATCATTTGTACTGTGGACGAATCGTGCTCGACGCGTGGCAGACGGGTATCGAGCAGGAGCAGGTAAGTGCCAAGGTTTTGCAGGACAGTTTCCAAGTGGGTGCGCACCATCACCTCGGGCTCGGCTACGGCTATCTGCTGCTGGAAGGCGCTGGCGTGAGTGAGTGGAGCCAAGCGCCGCCTGAATGTATAAAGGACGTGCCTCAGCCTGCGAGTGGTAAAGCGATGCCGGCTGTGGTTACTGCCTTGGCTCGCGAAGAAACTGAGGTGTTAGCGCCTCTTTTTCAAACACTGCAAAGTGCGGTGGGTCGACGTAGCGTCAACAGCTTGGCGACCGTGGTGCACGGACCGAGTTACCAGGACTGGCGCGATATCTACGAATTTTTGGAGCGTCACACGACGATTATTCGAGACAATCTGGACGAGAGCTGAATTTGGCATGCCCGCTCGATGGCTGTTACACTTGAGCTTAATTCTTTGTGGGGATGTGTTGTGTCTTCTTCGTTTCTCGAGATAGCAGAATTAGCCAACGGCGATATCGTTTTACAGCGGGCAGACCAGGCTGAAGATGCTGAACCCCTTGTCATTATCCGTTTTTCAGATGAAAGCTCAGCTTACATGAACGATCAAACGTTAGATGTCGCCAAAGTCATGATCCAAGCTGGCATTCAGGCCGTTGCAGCCCTCTCAGAGCAGGCTGAGGCTGAGGAATCCGCTCAGGCTGTGCGTCGAGTTGTTCACTGACGCCGCAGTACGCCGACGCTAATACCCTCAATTGCAAATTCTTGGCTACTCAGATCGACGATGATCGGTTTGTAATCTGGATTCTCGGCGATAAGTTCTACTAAACCCTTCTGAGGGTAACGCTGGAGCCTTTTGACGGTCACTTCGTCTTCAATTCGTGCTACTACAATTTGACCATCGCGCACATCACTGGTGCGCTTCACAGCCAGAAAATCGCCATCAAGTATTCCTGCGTTTATCATCGAGTCGCCTCGCACTCTAAGCAGATAGTCGGCGGCGGGATTAAAAAAGTGTGCGGGGATCTCGACATGTTCCTCGATATGCTCTTCGGCTAAGATTGGGCTGCCGGCAGCGACACGACCGATCACAGGTAAACCCTGAGCCCCCTGATCGGGCAGTCGGATACCACGTGAAGCACCGGGAATCATCTCGATCGCACCTTTACGGGCTAAGGCTTTCAAGTGGTCTTCGGCTGCGTTAGCTGACTTAAAACCGAGGTGCTCGGCAATGTCAGCTCTGGTGGGCGGCATACCCGTAGTCGACATATGCCGCTTGATGAAATCGAGCACCTGCTGTTGACGCTGTGTGAGCTTGATCATGGCGACACCTGTATATTAATCCAGTGACTGTCATTATATACAGCTATATGCCTTGTGCAACTAATTGTCTACACTAACCTATATGTTTGCCAGAGAGACCGCCGTGTTAACTCAAGACCGAATATTCAGTTGGATTCAGCAGAACAGCTGGTTAGAAGCATTGGTGTTTGCCTCAGCGGCAGCGGTTGGTTACATAGTACTGATCTCAGTGATTCGGCGCCTTCAACATACATCCGCGGCGACGCGACTGGGCTGGGATGACGTGGTCGTGACTGCAGTGCGGGCGCCGCTGCAGTTGGGCTATTGGCTTGCTGTGCTGATGATCGCGTGGCAGTGGTTGGTGGTTGTCCAGTTCGATATTGCAACTGACTGGGCTGATTGGATACCACAGACTACGTTGCTTTTCGTTGGTGCTTGGACTCTGCATCGTTTAATCATTGGATTCGAGGCGGAGCTGATCCGTTCGAAAGGGGCCGCGCTAGACTCGACCGCCATAGCAAGTATTCATGCAGTGGCTAAGTTGACTCGGGTCATACTCTGGATCTTGGTGATTCTAACTGCATTGCAGGGCGTGGGTGTGAGCGTTTCTGGATTGCTCGCGTTCGGCGGTATCGGCGGTATTGCGGTGGGGTTTGCGGCGAAAGATCTACTGTCGAACTTTTTCGGTGGTATGAGTATTTATCTTGATCGTCCCTTTGCGCCGGGTGATTGGATTCGATCTCCAGATCGCGAAATTGAAGGCACAGTTGAAGATATCGGTTGGCGACTCACCAGAATTCGTACCTTTGATCAGCGGCCTCTCTATATCCCCAATTCGGTATTCAGCCAGATAAGTGTCGAAAACCCGTCGCGGATGCGAAATCGACGGATCTACGAAACCATTGGTTTACGGTATCAAGATAGTGCGGTTGTGAGCGACATTGTGGCGCGTGTTCATCAGATGATTCTGACCCATGAAGAGATCGATACCACCCGGACGCTCATCGTGAATTTCAATTCGTTTGGCCCCTCGTCACTTGATTTTTTTATCTACACGTTTACCAAAACAACAGACTGGGTAACGTTTCACGCCATCAAGCAAGACATCATGCTACGTGTGTTAAAGATCATCCATGAGGCGGGTGCAGATATCGCGTTTCCAACGCAAACACTGCATTGGCACCAAGGTGATCCTAGTCCCGAGAACTTGGCGTCTGTTGCGCCAGAACCGAGCGTTTAAAGTCGATCAGCGCTTCGTCTTCGATGCGAGTAATGCTGACAACCAAGCCGACGGCAGGGTGGTCAATATAGTGGATCTCTCCACTGCGCATTTTCCGGGTTTGTGAGAGCGCGATGGCGTGACGGAAGGGATATTCTGGCTCGCTGTCTTGCAAACCATTGGCGAAGAGGCTATCGGGGCGCGCGCGTTCAAGTGCTCGGAAACGCTCACCAATGCCCTGTTCTAGTTGCCAATCAGGCCTGCCTAAGGGCGTGATTTCCCTGATCGGTGACCTCGATTCGGTTACCACTCGCCGTTGGTGCTTGCTGGTTTGGTGGGCAACTGGGTCGATGGGTGGTGGCGGGGACGGCATCTTCCAATCGGGGAGGTATTGTCCCGACGTGTTAAGCCATAAATTGGTTTTCACGTGCAGGAATCTCGAAACATAAACGGTAATGTCACCCTGTAATTCGGGCCAGGGCTCGCCCCAGCTAGCGGTGTCGACACGAATAGGGGTCGAGTTTTCTTCATCGCCCAAGATCTCCGCCCAGCGTAAATAGGCAAGGACCTGATAATCTGGGTTGTTGGCCAGTCGCTGCTGGGCCCTTAAGAGCTCCGGTTTAGGGGTCTTTTGTTGAGATAACCAGACAGCGGTGACGGGCAAGGGTGTTGTCTCGTCTA
Organism: Aequoribacter sp.; assembly: GCA_965656045.1. Classification (GTDB taxonomy): domain Bacteria; phylum Pseudomonadota; class Gammaproteobacteria; order Pseudomonadales; family Halieaceae; genus Aequoribacter. The sequence continues at coordinate 16,646 of CBFHJC010000005.1, read as the reverse complement.
TGCTCTGGATTTTCGAAGTGAGACTATCTGGGCGGTTGGGGTTGTCGCGCGGAATAATAAATCTCCGCTCAAGGTCAAGTAGCCCTGTGGTGGTCAAGTAATCGAGCCTGACTGGGTCCGTTCGAACAGCGGGTCGCAGGGAATCAACCAGCGAATAGTCGTATAAGGTTTCGTCTAAGCCGGGCCAGTCGGGTGGGCTTGGGCGTTGCCAGTCCACCGTGATAAGGCCCTCAGGCGTGAGTTCGCTGGCAACGTTGTACGCGGTCTCAAGCGCCTCGCTGATGTCCGTGTTGGGCTGTATGCGCCAGGTAGCGGAATGAGACAATTCGGGTAGCAGCGGCCATTGCTCCGATTTCAAGGCGTCAGAATCGGTTGGTTTGACGACTAAAACTTCGATCTGATACCAAACGTCTGGTGCATCTGGCGTATCTGATGCCGCCGCTTGACCCAAACCTACAGCGGTAAACAGGCTGCTCCACAGTGCGAATAGACCGCTCGCTGCGCAACGCTTTGCGATCCCTTGACCTCTCATGCCGCCCTCTGCGTGGTCGTCAGTGTTTCAAACAGGTCAAATAAAAACTCGGCTCTTGCGGTCGCGGTTGATAATTCAGCCTGAAACTTAAGCCGGTTTGGCCCTGCGAGCTGATAGTTTTTAGGCTGAGCTTGGATCAACCGCACCAAGCTGTGAGGACTGACAGCGGTGCTGTCTTTGAAGACGATACTGCCACCCTTGTCACCAATATCGGCCGCCGCGATTCCGGCCGCATCGGCCTGTAGCCGGACTTCTGCGCTCATGAACAGGGTCTTTACGGGCTCTGGCAACAATCCGAACCGATCGATCATTTCGACTTGAAGTTCGCGCAGATCCTCATAACTTTTAGCAGCACCAATTCGCCGATATAAAATGAGGCGAGAGTTAATGTCGGGAAGGTAGTCCTCGGGAATAAGCGCTGCGCTGTGCAGATTGATCTCGCTGCCTTGTTCGAGCGGTGCATCGATATTGGGTAGCTCGCCGCGTTTGAGAGCCGCGACCGCGCCTTCTAGCATTCTTAAGTACAATGCGAATCCGACGCTGTGGATCTGACCTGACTGATCGTCTCCGAGCAGTTCGCCAGCACCTCTGATCTCGAGGTCTTGTGTCGCCAAGACATAGCCTGCACCTAAGTCGCCGGCGGCTTCGATCGCCTCTAATCGCTTTTCCGCATCGCGTGTTAGGGCTCCTCTTGGGGGGCACAATAGATAGGCGTAAGCTTGGTGATGAGATCGTCCGACGCGGCCGCGCAATTGGTGCAGCTGTGCTAGCCCGAGTCGATCCGCGCGATCCATGATGATGGTGTTGGCATTGGGGACGTCGATGCCCGTCTCGATGATAGTGGTGCACACAAGCACATGGAAACGCTGGTGATAAAAATCTGTCATCACCCGTTCGAGCTCCGTCTCATGTTGCTGCCCGTGGGCGACGGCAATTTTCAGGTCGGGCACCAATGCTTGGAGCTTGCGCGCAGTTTCTTCGATCGTTTTGACTTCGTTGTGCAAGTAATACACCTGGCCACCGCGCAGTGTTTCGCGCAGGATGGCCTCTTTGATCATGCTGGTGTTGTGCTCTCTCACAAAGGTTTTGATGGATAAGCGTTTAGCTGGGGGCGTGGCGATGACAGATAAGTCGCGCATACCACCAAGTGCCATGTTGAGCGTTCGCGGGATCGGTGTGGCGGTTAGGGTCAGAATGTCGACCTCGGTGCGAAGCGCCTTTAGAGTTTCTTTTTGTTTAACGCCAAACCGATGCTCCTCATCGATAATGAGCAAGCCTAGATCACAAAAAATGACATCAGGTGAAAGCAACTTGTGAGTGCCGACTAAAATGTCGATCTTACCCTCGGCCAAATCTGCCAATACCTGTCTGTTCTGTGCGGCGCTGTTAAATCGGGACACTACGGCGATCTTGGTATTCCAGCCAGCAAAGCGGTCGCACATGCTGTGATAATGCTGCTGTGCCAACAGCGTGGTGGGAACGAGAATGGCCACCTGTTTGGAATTTTGTGTCGCAATAAAGGCTGCTCTCATAGCGACCTCTGTCTTACCGAAGCCGACGTCACCGCAGACCAAGCGATCCATTACTTTAGAGGTGCTCATGTCGTGGCAGACGGCGGCTATTGCGGTGGCTTGATCGGGTGTCTCTTCAAAGGGGAATGCAGCAGAGAACCGCTCGTAATCTTCTGGATCAATTCGGTGAGCAAAGCCCTGGCGGGCTTCTCTTCGAGCGTAAACCTCTAATAGCTGTGCTGCTACGTCCGACGCTCGCTCACTGGCTTTGCGACGGGCTTTTTCCCATTGATCTGAACCCAGTTTATGGAGTGGCGCGGAATCACTGTCTGCGCCCGCGTAGCGCGAAATAAGGTGCAGCGAGGCAACTGGCACATAAAGTCGGGTATTGTCGGCGTAAAGCAGTGTGATGAACTCGTTCGGTGCATTATCCACTGTGAGCGTTTGCAGCCCTTCATAGCGCCCAACGCCGTGTTCAAGATGTACCACCGGCGTGCCGGCGTGGAGCTCGTTGATATGCCGGTAGGCGTCGTCGTTATTCTGTTCTGCCACATCTCGGCGTCGGCGCTGTGCCACTTTTCGGCCATACAACTGTGCTTCAGCAATTAAGCAAGGTAAATCGGGTCCGAAGTAGAGCCCGCGATCGATCGGAGCTACGGTAATCCCAAGCGATTTGGGGCTGGCAGCAAAAGCCTCCCAATTCGCAAATGGTTCGGGTCGGAGATCGAACCGCGCCAGAGCCTCAAGTAACGCCTCTTGTCTACCCGCTGTTTCGGCTACGAGTAAGGTACCGGCAAGATGTTGGTCAAGCCAGAGCTTGAGCGGTTCGATAGCGGAGCGCCCGTGGGCATCGGTGAGTTGCGGTTGCACCTGACACTGAGTGACTAAGTGGACGGGGGCGTCTGGGTTGCGTCTGAGTTCCAGTACGGGTAAACGTTTCAGTTCTTGGTACAGTTGATCAACGGGCAGAATGATCTCTTTTGGAGGCAACAGTGGTCGTTTGGGGTCGATACCATGCTCGGTGTGGCGTGAACACACGTCCTGCCAGAACCGTTCGCTTGCTTGATGGTGATCACCCACGGTAATGACGGCCGTGTTGGCGGGCAAAAAGTCAAACAGGGTGGCGGTTGCTTCGAAGAACAGTGGCAAAAAATATTCGGTGCCACCCGGTACGCGGCCGGCAAGCACTTCTCGATACATTGCGCAGGCGTCATGATCGACATCGAAAGCGTCATACCAATTCATCATAAAACGATTGAGCGCTGCTTTGGTCATTGGGAATTCGCGCGCCGGGAGCAGATCAATGCGCTCAATACTCGTGACGGTGCGCTGTGTTTCAGGGTCGAAGGTTCGAATGCTGTCGACTTCGGTATCCATGGTGTCGATACGATAGGGTGCTTTGCTACCCATCGGGAATACGTCGAGTAATGAGCCCCGCAGTGCAAATTCACCGTGTTCGTAGACTGTATCGACAGCACTGTAGCCGGCATTAAGAAGCTTTTGGCGAAACGCGACGGCATCCAGTTGATCGCCAATCTGAAGTTGCAGAGCATTGCTGGCCACATAATCGACTGGGGGTAAGCGGTGCATCGCAGTGGCGATGGGTACAATTAGAATCCCACGATCAACGGTGGGAAGCCGGTATAGCGTGCGTAGCCGTTCAGAGACAATGTCTTGATGGGGCGAAAAATAATCGTACGGCAAAATTTCCCAATCTGGAAAATTAAGAAGTTCGATTTCGCGGGTCAGAAAAAAGGGGATCTCTCGTTCGAGTGCAATAGCGCTACTGGTATCGTCGACCAGCACCACAATGTGATCATGTTGGCTCGCCAGCTCGGCAATGCAGAGCGCTTCTGTGGCACCAAAAAATGGGCCAACGGCAGTGCGAGTTCCCGCTTTGGTTGGCCACGGAGATGAAGTCGTTAGATCTGTGAACATATTCCGCCAATGAGCGCTCTAGTTTTGGCTAAGATGCCGCCTTGAAGGGGTTCTAGTGTAACGATCTATTGCTTCAAATCCCAGTAAATCGGTCTCGGGCTTGCACCTCGGAGTAGGTTGCACCGATAATACGCGCCGACAGAGCATCTCTTACTTAACTGATTCGGACAGACAGGGCTAACCATGAGCGAGAGCAGAAAACGACAGCGACCGGATGATTATTTTGGCGATTGGAAGCAGCGTGAGGCTCTCGCTGAGGGCATGATCCCTTTGGTGGGTTCGCTCGCTCGCGAAAAGAACGTGAAGAGCTATATCTACGGCAAGTCGCTCGTGAATCAATCGGTTCTGGATATTATGCGAGCCCATCGCTACGTTCGTCAGATTGAAGAGAACGAAATTTCTGAGTTTGAAACTTTCCCAATTGTGACTGAGCTGGCGTCACTCAACCTTGGCCCCGCGCATATTGATATTGGTCGGATGGCAGTCAACTACTACGATCGCGGACGCGGTCAAGGACTCTCCGTAGAAGAGTATGTGAGACGAGAAGTGGCAGACCTGATTGGCGCTACCGACAAGCCTGTCGATCAACCCGTCGATGTCGTGTTGTATGGGTTTGGTCGGATTGGTCGGTTGATGGCTAGAATCCTTATCGACAAAACCGATGGCGGTGCCGGTTTGCGCCTCAGGGCAGTGGTCACGCGGCGGGGAAGTGCACCCAACGACTTAATGAAGCGAGCCAGTCTGCTGAGAAGAGATTCGGTGCACGGGGCTTTCAATGGGACCATCCGAGTCGACGAGGAGCGCCAAAGTTTTGTTGCGAATGGCAATGAGGTGCGGGTGATTTATGCCGACGATCCGAGCACGATCGACTATACCGCCTACGGTATTCACAACGCGATCGTGGTCGATAACACAGGTGTTTGGCGAGATGAAGCCGGCCTGTCGCAGCACCTCAAGAGTAAAGGAGTCGCCAAAGTCATTCTAACGGCGCCAGGCAAGGGCTCTCTTAAAAATGTGGTTGCAGGGATTAACAACGATATTATCGAAGATTCGGATACCATTATTTCTGCAGCATCGTGCACGACCAACGCGATTGCGCCACCATTAAAATGTGTCGACGAGCGTTTTGGTATTGCTGCTGGGCATGTAGAAACAGTGCATGCGTATACCAACGATCAGAATTTGATCGACAATTACCACAAAGCTGAGCGTCGCGGTCGCAGTGCGGCCTTGAACATGGTGATCACCGAAACCGGTGCCGCCAAGGCAGTAGGTAAGGTGTTACCTCATCTAGATGGTTTGTTGTCGGGGAATGCGATTCGGGTTCCCACGCCTAATGTGTCGATGGCTATTCTGAATTTGACCTTAAAGACCGCCACAACGCGTGATGAAATGAATGCCTTTATGCATGAGATGGCATTGCACAGTAGCCTCAGAAAACAAATTGACTACTCTAATTCACCCGAGGTCGTCTCGTCTGATTTTGTGGGTTCGCGTCATGCCTGTATTTACGATGCGCAAGCGACCATCGTTAACGGACATCAAGCGGTACTCTACTTGTGGTACGACAACGAGTTCGGTTACAGCTGTCAGGTTCATCGGATTCTAGAGCAGATGGCAGGGATTCGATACAAAACCTATCCGAAAGAGAAATGATGCAATAATTTCCGAGGATATTGGCTGGTGAGTCTGGCTTATACGGGCTCAATTCCGCTATAATCCGCGTCGAAAATTGGTGTGGCGTCTGTCTGGCAGGGCAACCTTGTTGATCAGATAGCCCAGCTCGTTGAATCTCCCACGGAAAACTCAGATGATCAAAATTAAACGGGGTCTGAACATCCCGATTGAGGGAAAGCCTAACCAAGCCATTGATACCATCGACTCACCTCGCTCGGTCGCGCTGGTCGGATACGATTACCACGGTTTGAAGCCCACCATGCTCGTGAGTGAGGGTGAGGCTGTTAAGCAGGGCCAGCCACTTTTTACCGACAAGAAGAACCCTGGAGTCCAGTATACGGCGCCAGTCTCTGGGGTGGTCTCTGCAATCAATCGCGGCGCTAAGCGAGTTTTACAGTCTGTTGTGATTGAGTGTTCAGCAGAGCCGGGTATCGACTTTGGTGCCATTTCAGCGGAACAGGCTCGGGCTCTCACGCGCGAGGCGGTAGTTGGTAAATTGGTCGAGTCCGGACTGTGGACTGCTTTACGCACCAGACCTTTCAATAAAGTACCTGCTGTCGATGCCCAGCCGGCTGCATTATTTGTGACTGCTATCGATACTCAGCCACTCGCTGCTGACCCTTCAATCATTATTGCTGAACAGGCTGAAGCCTTTGCTCTCGGCGTTGACGTTCTGGCCAAGCTGACCTCGGGCAAAGCCTACGTCTGTGCCGGCGCTGATGCGGAAATTCCAGAGGGCGGTGCGTCTAATGTCGAGTTGGCGAGATTCTCAGGCGTTCATCCTGCCGGTTTAGTGGGGACACACATCCATTATTTGTCGCCTTGCAGTGCAGAGAGTCAGGTTTGGCACATCGGTTATCAAGATGCCATTGCTGTAGGTCGTTTACTACTGGAAGGTCGACTCAGCAGCGAGCGAGTTATTGCACTCTCAGGCCCCCAAGTCTCGAATCCTCGGTTGGTGAGGACGTTTTTGGGTGCAGATTTGACCGCTCTTTGCGCTGGTGAAATGAAAGAAGGTGAGAACCGAGTTATTTCCGGATCTGTACTGGGTGGACGCACAGTATCTGGGGCAACGAGTTATCTTGGCCGATACCATTCTCAAGTGACGGTTATCCTCGAGGGAAGAAAGCGCGAGTTTATGGGCTGGCTATCGCCTGGTATGCAGCGACACTCCAACATGCGTATTTATTTGAGCAGCTTGTTCGGCTTGAAACCACTGGCAATGACGACCTCTACCAATGGGTCAGAGCGTGCAATGGTGCCGGTTGGAAGCTATGAGCGGATTATGCCGCTCGATATCCTGCCGACTCAGTTGCTGAGATCCTTGATCGTCGGCGATACAGAAACAGCGCAAGCCCTCGGTTGTTTAGAGCTCGACGAGGAAGATCTGGCGCTGTGCACCTACGTTTGCCCAGGCAAATACGAGTACGGTCCTATTTTGAGGGACAACTTAACGCGCATCGAGCAGGAGGGTTAATCGGTGAGTTTACGTTCGTTTTTAGATTCAATAGAGCCAAACTTCAAAGAAGGTGGTCGGTACCAATCTTGGTATCCGCTATACGAAGCCGTAGATACGATTTTTTATTCACCGAGCTCCGTGACTAAATCGACCGCTCATGTTCGAGATGGCGTTGATTTAAAACGGATTATGATTTCGGTCTGGTTTGCAGTTTTCCCAGCCATGTTCTACGGAATGTACAACCTCGGATTTCAGGCCAATGACGTTTTAGCAGCCACTGGCGGCACCTTAGACGGTTGGCGCGGTGCTTTGCTTTACTCTGTCGCTGGTAGCGATCCCACGAGTATATGGGATTGTTTCTGGTACGGAGCCGTTCACTTCTTACCCATTTATATCGTGACCTTCGTAGTCGGTGCGTTTTGGGAAGTCATGTTCGCGATGCGTCGGGGCCACGAAGTCAACGAGGGCTTTTTCGTTACCTCTATTTTATTCGCGTTAATTTGTCCGCCCGACTTACCGCTGTGGCAAGCCGCTCTGGGTATCAGCTTTGGCGTTGTAATCGGGAAAGAAGTGTTCGGTGGGACCGGTAAGAACTTCCTCAACCCAGCTCTGACAGGACGTGCTTTCCTTTACTTCGCGTATCCCGCTCAATTGTCGGGAGATGCTGTCTGGGTTGCAGTGGATGGTTACACCAGTGCCACTCCCCTAGCCTTGAACGCGGCGGGTGGTGTATCTGCTGTGACAGAGCAATGGACCTGGATGCAGGCCTTTATGGGGAATATACCGGGATCGATTGGCGAAACCTCGACCTTGCTGGTGCTGCTCGGAGGCGCTTTCCTTCTGGTGATGCGCATAGCGGCGTGGCGAGTGGTTGCTGGCGTCTTTCTGGGTATGTTTTTATTAAGTGGTTTATTTAATCTGGTCGGCTCTGATTCAAACCCTGCTTTTGCAACACCTTGGCATTGGCACTTGGTTATGGGTGGATTTGCTTTCGGTATGATGTTCATGGCGACAGATCCCGTCTCCTCTGCCATGACAAATGGTGGCAAATGGGCATTCGGCATCCTAGCGGGCGCGATGACCGTGTTGATTCGAGTCGTTAACCCTGCGTTTCCAGAAGGGATTATGTTGGCGATTTTATTCGCCAACTTGTTCGCGCCCTTGATGGATCACTTTGTTGTTCAAGCGAATATCAAACGGAGGCTTGCGCGTGTCAGATAAAGACAGTATTGGACGAGTCATTGGCGTTGCCTTAGCGCTGTGTGTTGTTTGTGCGGTGATTGTATCCACTGCTGCAGTGCAGCTGAAACCAGCGCAGCAGGTGAACAAGACACTCGATTTGAAACGCAACATTTTGCAAGCTGCTGGTCTGTATGACCCGAGCCAAAGCGTCGAAGATCAGTTTGCGAAGATTTCAACGAAAGTGGTTGATCTTCGTTCGGGGCAGTATACAGATCAAGTGGACCCAAGCAGTTTTGATCAGCGCAAGGCGTCAAAAGATCCAGCATTGTCGGCCGAGCTGTCAGATGAGGAAGATGTTGCTAAGTTATCGCGTCGAGAGCATTTTTCGCTGGTTTATCTGGTAGAAGGTGAGTCGGGCGTTGAGAAAATCATTCTGCCGGTCAGAGGATATGGTCTCTGGTCCACCTTATACGGTTTTGTTGCACTCGAATCCGATGCCAATACCATCTCGGGCTTGGGATTCTATGAGCACGGTGAAACACCGGGCCTAGGGGGCGAAGTTGATAACCCACGTTGGAAGGCCCAGTGGCCTGGCAAGCAGGTTTATCGTGATGGCGCAGTTGAAATCGCACTGAATAAAGGCGCAGTGGATCCCGCAAGCGCCAATGCTGATTGGCGAGTAGACGGCTTATCGGGTGCGACCCTGACTGCAAGAGGGGTGACCAATCTGGTGCAGTACTGGCTTGGTGAAGATGGGTTTAAGCCATTTCTGGCGAACTTAAAGGCTGGGGAGGCTTAACATGAGTCGTTTTAGAGAAACAGTTATCGGCCCAATTTTTGATAATAATCCGATCGCGCTGCAGATCTTAGGGATCTGCTCGGCTTTGGCTGTGACGAGTTCCATGCAAGTCACCGTCGTTATGTGCTTGGCTTTAACGGCGGTCACGGCATTTTCTAATTTATTCATCTCCATGATACGGAATGTGATCCCATCAAGTATTCGGATCATTGTGCAGATGATTATCATCGCATCACTGGTGATTGTGGTAGATCAGATTCTGAAGGCAGTGGCCTACGAGATTAGTAAGCAGCTATCGGTGTTTGTGGGTCTTATCATCACCAACTGTATCGTGATGGGCCGGGCAGAAGCCTACGCTATGAAGAACCCACCGATCCCCAGTTTTTTCGATGGCATTGGTAACGGACTTGGCTATAGCGTGGTGTTGTTGGCTGTTGGCTTTTTCAGAGAGCTCTTTGGTGCCGGAAAGCTCTTTGGCATCGAGATCCTGCCGCTAGTGACTGAGGGCGGTTGGTACAACCCCAATGGTTTGCTGTTACTACCACCTAGCGCGTTCTTTTTAATCGGCTTGTTTATCTGGGCACTCAGAGCGGCTAAACCAGCTCAGGTAGAAGCGCCAGAATATTCCTTGGCTCAGCACACAGTCGCGAAGGAGGGCGTGTAATGGAATACTATTTAAGTCTGTTTATTCGCTCGATCTTCATCGACAACATGGCTCTGGCGTTCTTCCTGGGTATGTGTACCTTCTTGGCGATCTCCAAAAAAATCCAAGCAGCACTGGGGTTGGGGATAGCGGTGATTGTCGTTTTAACAATCACGGTGCCAGTCAACAATCTTATTTATAACTATCTCTTGGCGGATGGTGCGTTGGCGTGGGCCGGTTACCCAGATATCGATCTTAGCTTTTTGGGATTGTTGAGTTACATCGGCGTGATTGCGGCGATTGTACAAATCATGGAAATGTTCCTAGATAAGTTTGTACCAGCTTTGTACAACGCTTTAGGCGTGTTCCTGCCTTTAATTACGGTGAATTGCGCTATCCTTGGAGCGTCGCTGTTTATGGTAGAACGCGACTATGGATTTGCAGAGTCAGTAGTTTTTGGGGCGGGCTCTGGCGTTGGCTGGGCACTTGCTATCGTGGCATTAGCGGGGATTCGCGAGAAGCTGAAGTACAGTGATGTTCCAGAGGGCTTGCGCGGATTGGGAATTACCTTCATCACCGTAGGATTAATGTCGTTAGGCTTTATGTCTTTCGGTGGAATCGACTTATAACGAGGTAGCGTCAAATGGAGACCATCTTTTTTGGGGTAGGCATGTTCACTGCGATCGTTCTCGCGCTGGTGCTTGTGATCCTATTTGCACGCAGTCGTATGGTGAACAGCGGTGCCGTGAATATCGTTGTTAACGGCGAGCGCACTATCACGGTGCCTGCCGGTGGAAAATTGTTACAGACGCTGGCTGACGCGAACTTGTTCTTGGCCTCTGCTTGCGGTGGTGGTGGAACCTGTGCCCAGTGCAAGTGTATTGTGAGTTCGGGCGGCGGTGCGATGCTGCCAACGGAAGAGGGCCACTTCAACCGTCGCGAGGCCTCCGAAGGCTGGCGTTTGAGCTGTCAGACTGCAGTGAAGCAGGACATGGAGATTCAAGTACCTGAAGAGGTATTTGGCGTGAAGCAGTGGGAAACCACTGTCGCTTCGAATGACAACGTGGCGACATTCATTAAAGAGCTGGTGTTGAACTTGCCCGAGGGTGAATCCGTCGATTTTCGTGCTGGTGGCTACGTACAGCTGGAAGCGCCTGCTCACAAGGTCGATTTTTCGAATTTCGATATTGGCGAAGAGTATCGAGGTGATTGGGAACGGTTTGGTTTCTTCAAGCTGCAGTCGATTATTGAAGAGCCCATTATTAGAGCCTACTCAATGGCAAACTACCCCGAAGAGCGTGGTGTGGTGAAGTTCAATATTCGTATTGCAACACCGCCTCCAGGTAGCGAGGGTATTCCGCCCGGACAGATGTCGTCTTGGGTTTTCAACTTGAAGCCGGGCGATAAGGTGAAAGTGTACGGTCCGTTTGGTGAGTTTTTTGCCAAAGACACCGACGCCGAGATGATCTTTATTGGTGGTGGTGCTGGAATGGCGCCCATGCGATCACACTTATTTGATCAGCTCAAACGTCTTAATTCGAAGCGCAAAATTTCATTTTGGTACGGCGCTCGTTCATTGCGCGAGATGTTCTATGTCGAAGACTATGACCAGCTAGCGGCCGAGAACGATAATTTTGACTGGCATGTGGCGCTGTCAGACCCACAGCCAGAAGATAACTGGGATGGATTGACGGGCTTCATTCACAACGTGTTGTACGAGCAATACCTTAAGAATCACCCAGCACCAGAGGATTGTGAGTACTATATGTGTGGGCCGCCAATGATGAACGCTGCGGTCATCAAGATGCTGACTGATTTGGGCGTAGAGCCCGAAAATATTTTGCTCGACGATTTTGGTGGGTAAACTTTGAAAGCAACCTTAACGCTCAGCCTCTTGTTCTGGGCGTTTTTTTTATCCGCGTGTGACGCCCCTGAAGAGTACTGGAAGCTTCAGGGTAGGACTATGGGTACTCAGTGGTCAGTTACACTGTTACCTGTTGAGGGCTTGCAAAGCGAGGGTTGGCTCCAAGCGGAGATCGAGGCGAATCTTTATACCATCAATAAATCGATGTCGACTTACATTTCCGATTCCGAAATTAATCGGGTTTCGCGGGCCCCGGTTAACGTGCCTATCGAACTCTCTGGCAAGATGTCAGCCGTTCTCGAAGAAGCGCTGCGGATCTCCAACTTAACGAACGGCGCTTATGATGTCACGGTAGGTCCGCTCGTTACTTTATGGGGCTTTGGCCCTGAGTTTAAGGGCGATGCTCTGCCATCGGAAAATGAGCGATTAGCAGCGCTGAGTCAGGTGGGATATGAGGCCTTGGTTCTCGACCATGCCTCCGGTACCTTAATCAAAAATGGGCCTCGAGAGCTCGACTTCTCATCTATTGCGAAAGGTTTTGGTGTTGATGAGATAGCACGATTATTAGCGAGTCGAGGTGTTCAGCATTTCTTGGTTGAAATTGGTGGAGAGCTCAAGGCGCGCGGTGTTAACCCGCAGGGTGTTGAATGGAAGATTGCGGTTCGTAATCCCAGTGTGGATAACCCTCAGGCGGCTGATACGATTGCACTTCGTGATTTTAGCGTCGCAACATCGGGTGATTACTTTAATTTTTTCACCGTCGGCGGCTTGAACTATTCACATGTCATAGACCCAAAGACCGGATGGCCGATTCAGCATGATATCGTGTCGGTAACGGTGCTGCACGAGAGTGCCATGACGGCCGACGCGTGGGCGACTGCGATGTTGGTGCTGGGTCGCGATGCGGCACTAGAACTCGCGCAAGCCGAGGGATTAGCTGTGTTATTGCTTGCCAATACCGATGCGGGTCTTGAGGCGTTTGCGAGTGAACGCTTTTTGTCGCATGATGATGACCTTAAATAACGGGTGAAACAGTGGAAATTTTTTTACTAGCGTTTGTATTCATTGCGATTGTCGTCACGATCATGTCTGTTGGCGTCATTTTTGGTCGGGCCCCCATTAAAGGGAGTTGTGGCGGCATGGGCGCAGTCGGAATCGATACGGCGTGCGAGCTGTGCGGTGGCGATCCAAATCGCTGCGAGACTGAGTTTGATACTGGATCAAGCAAGTCTGGAGAGTTTTACTCCGCCGATTCGACTCGTTAAGGTGCACACGTGTCGCTGAGTCGAGAACTAGCCTGGCGGTATAGTTTTGGTGTCAAGCGACAGGGGTTTGCACGGTTAGTCTCTCTGGTGTCCATCGTTGGTATGGGGCTGGGTGTTGCAATACTCGTGGTCGTGCTATCGGTTATGAATGGTTTCTCTCGAGAGATCACCGATAGAGTGCTGGCAGTTGTCCCTCACGTGATGGTATCGAGTCTGAGCGACGAAGGATTGGAAACCATCGCATCAGCGTCCGAAGTGATTGCGTATTCCCCAATAGTGACTGGTCAGGTCCTGTTTCAAGCGAACGGTTCACTCACTGGGGCTCGTGTTCACGGTATCGAAGTAGCCTCTTTCGCCGGCGTTTCGCCGTGGTTAAAGGGTGTTACACAACATCTCGTGCAAGCCGATCCACAACGGTATGGCGTGGTTCTTAGTGAATCGTTGGCATCACGGCTCGCGCTGCAGCCCAATGATCGGGTCAGGGTGACATTGCCCTCACTGTCGTTAAGTCCTTTTGGTGTGTTTCCACGTTCGAGATCACTTACGGTGGTTCAATTATTCAGTCAGGGCTTGAATCAATCGGGTCCTGATGCCTTCGTGAGTCTCGACACGGCCGAACACTTATTTCAGGATACACCTCGCACCTGGCAAATTAGGCTTGAGGACTTGTGGCAGTCGACAGACGTGGCTGGGATGTGGCGCGACACTCCCGCATTTTCGGGCGCTACTGTAGTCGATTGGACTGAGTCTCAAGGGTCTTTGTTTGCCTCTATTCGTATGGAAAAGCGTATGGTCGCCAGCTTATTGTTTTTTTTGGTCATCGTTGCTGCTTTTAACTTGATCGCGACGCTTGCGATGTCTGTTCAATCGCGTCGTAAAGACATCGCCGTACTGGGAATGATGGGTCTCGGGCGTCAAGATTTGGTGAAAGTATTTTTATGGCAAGGCCTGTATATGTCGGGTGTTGCGATTGTGGTGGGCTTGGTATTGGGGAGTGCATTGGCTGTTTTTATGCCGCAAGTTGTAGCGGGTATCGAGCTGTTAGTTGGGGTTAAGCTGTTCGATCCTTCCGTTTATTTTATCAGTGACTTACCTTCTCAGTTAAAGGCGAGTGATGTTGCGATCGTTGGGCTTACCGCGCTCTTGTTAAGCGCATTAGCGTCTTACTATCCCGCCCTGCGAGCGAGTCGAATAATGCCTGCCGAGGTACTGCGTTATGAATGACAGTGTACTGACCTGCGAGGGACTGAGTAAGTGCTTCCGAGATGGCGGGTCGGCAGTGACCGTACTCAAGGGATTAGACTTTCGCTTGAGGGCTCAAGAGACTGTGGCGATTGTTGGGGTTTCGGGTTCTGGCAAATCGACGTTGCTGAATCTCCTCGGTGGTTTAGATGAGCCCGACTCCGGCTCCGTCACGATCAACGGCGTCGGATGGCACCCGTTATCTGCTCAAGCGCGTTGTGAGCTCAGGAATCGGAGTCTGGGTTTTGTGTACCAATCACACCACTTATTAGCTGACTTTAACGCCTGGGAAAATGTGGCGATGCCGCTTCGAATCGCTGGTTTCTCGGTCCGCGAGGCCAACCGGTGCGCGCTCGAATGGCTTGCTCGTCTGGGATTGGCAGATCGAGCCGAGCACAGGCCGTCGCAATTGTCTGGTGGTGAGCGGCAGCGCGTTGCGATCGCGAGAGCCTTGGTTCGCGAACCGGCGGTGGTTCTCATGGACGAGCCCACCGGTAATCTCGATAGCGCCTCGGCAGCTCGGGTACTGGATACACTGTCTGCGTTAAGTGACTTAACGACCGCATTTGTGATTGTCACGCACGATCACTCGGTGGCCTCTCGAGCTGATCGTGTTCTCCGTTTACAAGACGGAATTTTGGTGCCAGAGCGGTGATTTTGGGTTTACAACTGAGCCTCGCACTGCGTTATGTGTTCACTCACGAGCAGGCACCTCTATCGAGATTTCTGAGTCTGTTAGCGGCCGCCGGCTTGGTGTTGGCAGTGGCTTTGATGTCGATTGTGTTGTCTGTCATGAATGGTTTCGATACCGAGATGCGCACTCGTATCTTGGCAGTTGTACCTCATCTCTCGGTAATGGAGGCAGGTGGGCTCGATGATCCAGAGGGGCTGCAGGCCGCACTCGCCTCAGATCCACGAATTGCTACTATGACGCCGTTCATCGAGTTGCAAGGGTTGGCGCAGTCGGGGTCACGTGTTCGAGCCTTTGCGGGGATTGGTGTGGTTCAAACAGAGGATTGGCTCTTACCCGGAATGTTGACTGAGTGGTCTCTCGACGGTAACGGTATATGGGTCGGTACCGGGCTCGCTCAACAATTAGCGCTGACGGAGGGGGCGTCCGTTACATTGATTGTGCCATCCTCAGGTATGCAGGCGGCCGCGGTGGTGGCTTTGCCGGTTGCGGGATTAGTAGCAACTCAAACCGAGTTAGATCAGGCCTTGATGCTGTTGCCGATCGATCAGGCGCGCTCGCTGCTGGGTTATCGCGATGCAACTGTAAGTGGTATCAAGGTGCAGTTACACGATGTCTTTGCTGCGCCATCGATGGCGGGGCAACTGCAACCATTGTTGGCGCCAACGCAGTATGTGCGTCATTGGGGATTCACCCACGGTAATCTGTATGCGGCAATTCAGATGTCGCGAGATCTGATGGTGATTCTTATGGCTGCTGTTATTCTGATTGCTGCCTTTAACGTGGTGTCCGGGTTAGTGTTACTGGTAACCGATAAACGTGAGGAAGTGGCTATTTTAGCGACTATGGGATTCGGCCCAAGTCAGGTCGCCGGTGTTTTTTTGATTTTAGGTGGCATCATCGGTGCCGCAGGCAGCCTGATTGGGGTGGCTATCGGTTACTTGGTCAGTGTTAATATCGGAGGCTGGGTGGCAGCGATAGAACGTTCGCTCGGTTTCCAGTTCTTGAATACCGACGTATATCCTATCTCGTTTTTACCGTCTGCCCCGGATTCGGCTGACTTCGTTCTGGTAGCCGTAATAGCAAGCGGTGCTTGTGTCTTAGCCGCGGTTTACCCAGCAATGAAAGCTGCGCAATTGGCGCCGGCGCGGGTTTTGTCAGAGGCTTGAAGTTTGTCTAGTTCTGTTTGTCCAGACGGCTGATTGGCTAGTTTTGATTGGTGTCGGCCCGACGCAAGGCTGGCTCTGATGAGTAGAACTGTCCCTGAGTTCTCTCGATTGGTTTCGGCCCGACGCCAGTCTAGCTCTCGTTATCCTCGCTGCCGAGCGACCGTTCTCGATTTTTCGCTGCTCGCTGTGCTTGTCTTACGCGCCACTTGTGCCTGACTTGTAATTTCCAGACTACATCGACCAAAAAGTAGCCCAGAGCACCAAAGCCGATACTGAACAAGGCGCATCCTAAAAGGAAGGGTTGCCAAATAGCAACCAAGGTTTCGGACAGCCATTGTGTGCTGAGTTCGAACTGCAGTGGCCGCGTTGGCACATCCAATAAAAGGGCGCCCAGTTCGTAGGCGAAGAAGAAAATGGCAGGCATTGTGAGTGGATTGGTCACCCATACCAGCGATACCGCGATGGGCAGATTACAGCGAAGCCATACGGCCAGTCCTGCAGCAATGATCATTTGTCCCGCGGGCAGAGGTATAAATGCCATGAATAGCCCGACGAAGAATGCCATCGAGGCTGAGTAGCGGTTCAGGTGCCACAAATTGCCCTCGTACGCCCAGTCACCCAAAAAACTGAGAGTTTTGTTTGACCGCAAGGCGGCAGGCGTTGGCATGAACTTT
>CBFHJC010000004.1:0-27160 GCA_965656045.1 Aequoribacter sp. | reverse complement strand
TGTTTTACAATCCAAAACGCCGCCATACATACAACAATCGTGTGGCGCCTACAGCGTACGAGCTGCAGTGTGCTGTGTAGAAATGAAGTGTCGGGAGAACTCAGGCCGTATCACTAGGAAACTCGGATATCCCTTACGCATCTTCAGCTGCTGGGTTATCCAGATGTTCTAAAGGTAAAGCCTTCTTCAAGATTTTTCCAGTGGGGTTGGTTGGCATTTCGTCGAGAACAATCACGTGACGGGGGTACTTGTAGAGTGCAATCCGATCTCGCATCCATTGCTTCAAAGCCTCTGGTTCAGGGTTTTGATCTCCGTGAAGTGTAACAAAGGCAACGATTTCTTCACCCAGGTCATTGTGTGGTATCCCAATCACCGCTGCTAAAGAAACTGAGGGGTGCGATACCAAAACGGCCTCGACTTCGGAAGGGTAAATATTGTATCCGCCGCGAATAATCATCTCTTTCTTCCGATCCACAATAGTGAGCCGGTTATCAGAAAGCTCAACAACGTCGCCAGTTGCAAACCAATCTTCTTGCTGCCGGGGCTTTAACTCCCCGTCGATGTAATACCCGCGCAGGACATTTGGGCCGCGGATGAAAAGTTCCCCGCGGTTTTCTTGCTCGGGGTCTGTCGGGTCAATCTTCCAATCAAAAATTGGCCAAACCGAGCCCACATCGCCACCTATGGGTTCGTCCAGATTTGCAACGGAGATGCAACCGCAGACCTCAGTCATACCATATCCTTGCATTACCTCGCGCTGAAATACATCTGCAAAAGCCCGGCCAATGGCGCGGGGTAAGCTTGAGCCACCGGTTGCAGCAACTCTTAAGTTCCGGGCCCCCTCTCGCGCAGATAGCTGGTCACTCTTTCCTATGTCCGCTAATGCTGCAATTGTTGTCGGAACGCCGATTAAGACCGTCGGCTTTGTCGCTTTGAAATCGGCATATAGGAGATCAGGTAAGGGCCGAGGTGCAATCCGTAGTGTTGCACCGGCCATTAGCCCAGCCAACATGACCACAACTTGACCAAAAACGTGCGAAAACGGTAGCCCAGACAAGACCACATCATCAGTTGAATAGCGCATGGCCTGAACTGAGTACTCGCAGTTAGCTAGGATCGTTTGCTCATTAATCGATATACCTTTTGGGTGGCCGGACGTTCCCGATGAAAACATTATGACAGCCTCATCTTCGGGCGCCCGGATAATTGGATGAGCACTCTTGACACCGAGTTTACGAAACGTCGCAAGATCTATAGCTGAAGAGTAAGCAGACTTCGCTTCATCTTCTGTCACAGCAGAAAAGATAAGCTTTGTATTTGGCGAAAATCTGTGAAGTAAATCAGGCAAAGCACCAAATGCTGGTAATTGCACTTTAGGGGATTCAGAGATAATGAGCTTGGGCTGCATTACCTCAAGAATATGACCAAGCTCTGCTTGGCCCAGGAGTGGATTAAGAGGCATTACGACCAGCCCTGCACGATGAGCAGCGAAATACGCAGTAATAAAATCCGGCGTAGCCAGTAATAAAATTGCGATGCGGTCACCAGGCTTTAGCGAAAATACTCGAAATGCTGAGTCAAGCTCCGAAACATTTTTATGGATTGTAACAAATGAAGTTTTAGTGTCGCCGAAACTTAGGGCGGTCTTCGTTCCATAAAGATCCGCCAATGTATCAACCATTTCTCCCAAACCAACCATACCAACCTCCTGACTGAAAATTTGAAGATCACAACCTAAGCTCCCCCCGGGGGGGGAGTTAGACGTTTGATTTCTGGAGAGGGCACCAATTTTTAGGGAAAAATTTAAGAACAATCCGATGCATCTAAACTCGTAGAGCACCCTCCGATATTTCACAGTTGAGCGCTCTACTCACGGCCGCCTCTCGTGATCCGAAACTTGAATATACCTAGAATCGGTAGGTTCCCTGAACTGCGTAAGTGGCAGGGCTATTCAGGAAATGATAATAGGACGTGCCCGTTCCTTGCGTGAAAGCACCTGCGAGTGGTGTATTCCCGCCGAACGAGACAATATCCTCGTCAGACAAATTCCTCCCAATGAAGGCAATTTCCCAGTTGCCATCTGAAGGGCCCAATCCAATACGAAGATCGTGTGTCACAAAAGAATCCTGAACGCTTCGTGGATCAAGCGTTGCGTTCCAAATATAGCTGTCTGAGTAATTAGCGAAATAGACCGTTCGCAACTGCATTTCGCCGAGAGGTAGAACCCATTCAATCGACACGCTGCCTGTGAACTCGGGCGTATATTCGCGGCGTTTACCTGATGCGTCGTAGGTGACACCATCGGGGTTGACCAAATTTGCCTCACCAAAGACATCCGCGGCCATACCGAAGTAGGTTTGGCTATTGGGGAAATCAGTGTACTCAAAGTCCAGGTAGGCAAAGTTTGCGGATGCTGTCCAACCCTCAGCAAACAACCAGCGGGCGTCTGCCTCAAGACCTTTGATTTCGGCTTTACCGGCGTTCGTGACGTTAAAACCCAGCACGCCATCAAACTGCGAAGTTTGAAGATCACTGTATTCGGTAAAATAGGCGGCGACATTAACTTCAGCCGTTTGACCTATTGCCGTTTTGATACCGACCTCGTAACTTTCGGCGCGTTCATCTTCAAACTCAAATACGCCCACTAGATCTTGCGCTACCGAGGGGGGTGTATCACCAAAATTGAGGCGCGCAGCATTCACCACAGCAGGGTCTGGATGTGCATTTGACCTCGCATCGAAGCCCCCGGCTTTGAAACCCTCAGCATAGGTCGCATAGATCATGGTGTCCGCGCTTAAATCATGCTGTACAGTAATCTGCGGCGCGAACTGCGACTCGCTACGATCCCCTCGCACTGTATCGTACGGCTCAATGTTAAAGGCACCGAGTAGAGGATTGAGGCCCCAGAAGACGTTGGGCACGTTACCATTAGGGTCTGTAGGGGGTAATGGGGCGGCATCGCCCTTCCTCCCAACACCGTGCTGCTGACTCTTGCTTCCAGTCTTATCCTCGTCAGTGTATCGGCCGCCCACGATAAGCCGCGTACGGTCACTAATATTCCACGTTAACTGGGCAAATAACGACCAACTGTCCGATTCTTGTTCGAGCACGCGACTTGAATTGATATCCGCATAACCTGCGTTGAGAATTCGGAACAACGTATTGTCTCCGGTCGCGAGGAAATCAGTGAAGTACAGCTCATTGGTTTGAAAATAAGCGCCCACCACATAATCGACGGTCTCGCCAGCGGGCGACGTCAAGCGAATTTCCTGACTGAATTGCTCAAACTGCTCATCACTAATTAAGTCAGCGATACTCGCGGAAGTCATATCAACATCAAAGTGTTGCGTGTACTCGTAATCGAGAAAACTGGTCACAGAGCTCAGCGTAAAACCACCCAGATCCCAATCAATATCTAAAACTGCGACGTCTACCTCGTTGGTATGAAAATCAACGTTACTCGAGCGCACGCGGTTAATTTCACCGTCTATTCCGTCATAGATAACCGGCGGCTCGAATCCGAGGATATTGTTAGCCGTTGCGACGAGAGAGTCCAAAGCCGTAATGTGATCAACGCCGCCTATACCAGCTAAATCTTCTCTTACGATGCTGTTAGCAATGTCAACATTCCGGCCTCGGTCATCAAATTCCGAGCGCTCTACTTTGAGATTAATACTAAGGGCATCAGCAGGCTCCCAGCGCAGCTGAGCACGGATCACTGTCTCTTCTCTGGCCTTATCGTTGTCACCTGTAAGCGTGTTATAGAAAGAGCCCTCGCTATCACGATACAAACCCGATAGGCGTCCGCTCAACGTATCCGTCAGTGGACCAGACAAGGCAAAACGAAGATCTTGGGTTTCCTCCTCTGTCTCGTAGAGCGCGGTGATAAACCCCTCGAATTCAGACGTGGGCTTGGCTGTCACAATGTTGACTGCCCCCGCAATGGAGTTCTTGCCAAATATAATGGGCTGAGGCCCACGGAGAACCTCAACGCTACTCAAATCAAAGAGCGGCGCGCGTGCAAGCTGACCCCTACCGTAGTAAACCTCATCAACGTACATACCAACTGATTGCTCGAAACCAGAGTTGATGCCAGAGCTCACACCGCGAATGGTGATATTGTTGGAGATACCCGTCTGATTCATAGAGAAGTTAGGTATGAACGTGGTGAGTTCTTCGAGGTTGGTGATCTGCAGATCCCGAAGGCGCTCACCAGACATAGCAACGACAGAAATTGGCACATCCTGCAGGCTTTCTGCCCGTTTTTGCGCGGTAACTACCACTTCTTCCAGTGCCGGCTCCTGAGCGTTAACCGCTACAGCGGACAGAACCGACAAGGCCAAGATTGACTGTCTGACAGCGCGACGAGCAGGCGCGAGATTTGAATTTTCATAGGTCATGGAACCCTCCAAAAAAATTGCATGCGTTAATTAGAAATTATTCTTGGTTAGCGTAAGGATTGTTTATGTCTGGCAAGCCTCGAAGTTCGCGCAGCGACTTAACAAAAAAGTCCGGCATAACATCGATATCTGCCACACCCGCTGGTGCGTAACAGCTGAGATCTGTTATACCCTCAGAGGCGAGGACTTCATCATCAATAAAAAAGTTACCAGTGGTGGTTGTCGCATCGCGGGTCAACACTGCGTGCGCGGCGTCGGCCATGATTTCAGGCGAACGGAGCGCACCTACATCCATATGCGGTTTAAACTCTGCCATCGCAGCTGTGTCGATTGCAGTTCTCGGCCAAAGTGCGTTCACGCCAACCTTTCCCTTAAATTCCCCTGCCACACCCAGCACAACCATGCTCATGCCATACTTCGCCATCGAATAGGCAACATGAGGCGCAAACCAGCGGGTTTCGAGATCTAGCGGGGGTGATATCGCCAACACATGGGGATTCGAAGACTTCAGTAGATGAGGCATGCACTTTTGGGTAAGCAGATAGGTTCCGCGTGCATTGACGCCATGCATGAG
Organism: Aequoribacter sp.; assembly: GCA_965656045.1. Lineage (GTDB taxonomy): Bacteria > Pseudomonadota > Gammaproteobacteria > Pseudomonadales > Halieaceae > Aequoribacter. Next base: position 22,186 of record CBFHJC010000004.1, on the reverse strand, counting down.
ATCAAACCGATTTACTGGCGTGGCCAATAAAGGTGTTAAGCGAACCGCACTCGCATTGTTGATGCAGATATCAATACCGCCAAATTTTTCTACCGTCTGCGCCACGGCATTTTCGACTTGTGACTCTTCACGAATGTCGCATAAAAGTGGAAGCGCCTGGCCACCCAGCGCTTCAATCTCCTCCGCAGCGGTATAAATCGTCCCAGGTAGTTTTGGATGCGGCTCTGCGGTCTTTGCTGCAATAGCGACATTAGCGCCATCTCTTGCGGCGCGTTTTGCAATTTCCAAACCGATACCACGCGAACCACCGCTTATGATTACGGTGCGCCCTGCCAATGATGCTGCCATCAGTTAGTCCCCACTAGTCAGTAATGGTTGAAGAAATACCTCGGAGCCCGAGAATAATGTGATCGATTGCGGGGGCCTGCAGCTCCTCAAAACTCACACCAAATGCGAGCTTTCGCGCCAAATACAAAGTGACCAACCCATGCAGACCGGACCAGACCAGATGAGCACCCAGTTCAACTTCAATTGGCAGCGCCTCTGCCTCTACGAAGGCCTTGACCGCCTTGACGTTCACCGCCCAGCTGCCAACTTCCCGCTTCGCCTGCGGTCCGAAGTCCCGGTCTATCTCGCTCTGCTTGTCAAACTCCCAGACGTCAAACATCAAACGGTAGGAATTTGCATTTTCACTTGCGAAGAGGAAGTAGGCCGAGCACACAGCACGGAGTGCCTGTTCGGGATCTGTTGAACGATTGAATGCCGACTCGAGTTGAGCTATGAGGTCATCGAACGCCAATAAACGCAGCGTCATAATGATATGGTCTTTGCTTGGAAAATATCGATAAGGCATCATCGGTGACACGCCAAGCCTCTTAGCAATGTCCCTCATACCAACTCGCCCCTGACCACCGAGCATGAACAACTCTTTAGCGGCCATAAGGATGCTTTCCTCGGCGGTATCGGAGCTCGTAAGAGCGATGTTCGCGGACATTGTTTTTTTCACTGCAGGACCGACCCTCTACAACCCACTAAGTTGCTGCCAGTACATGGCCTTGTGCAAACTTCCAACGCGATAATCTCTGGGTCGATGGGAGAGAGAACCGCTGATCGCCCAACTCGATACGGCAAAAAATCGACCGTTGCGGCCAGTTCACTCACCGTGTCTATTCCCGCGATTTTTCCCCAGAACATTTCTTTTTCCTCTTTTTTCTTTTCTACGCACAATTAGTTTACACTGTAAGCTTACAATGTAAACCTTTTTTGAAAAATAACTTCTCCAATGGATGTCATTGCAAAGCTGAAGACTGGTCGGCGTATTGTGAGAGTTCAGACACCCTCTGAAGCCCCCGAGAAAACGGGGTAAAGTGCTGCGAACATGCCAGTGCCCGTCGCTTTGCTGGGTTCTGACAGCTTCTGCTCTTCCGCCGTAAAGAGGGTACTCTTCCGCTAGGAAGGACTAGGTAGTTGCTAGGCGCTTACTGCGCTATTTATGCAGCCTGGTATTGCTCATCAATAAAGCTAAAAGGTTGCTGCTGTCTTGCTTGCCTCGATAAGTTAACGCACCCATAGAGGTAAGCGTCATGACCTATGTAGCAACGTCAAGTATGGTCGGTACTAATATGTGCTACTTGTGATGCGCAGCAATCGCTACCGTTTGTAACTTCGCTTGTAAAAAAGCCCCAAAAACGGGGCTCTTTGTAACTTCTTTGCAACTTGCAAACCTATATAAATACATGGGTTATAGCTACCCTATTATTCCCACTCGATCGTCGCTGGCGGCTTTGAGCTCACATCATAAGTCACTCTCGATACGCCAGAAATCTCATTGATAATCCGATTAGAGACGGTCTCAAGCAGCTCATAGGGCAGGTGCGCCCAGCGTGCGGTCATGAAGTCAATTGTCTCAACCGCACGCAATGCGATCACGTATTCGTACCGGCGCCCGTCACCTACCACGCCAACCGACTTCACCGGCAAGAATACCGCGAAAGCCTGACTGGTTTTATGGTACCAATCCGCCTTGTGAAGTTCCTCGATGAAGATCGCATCCGCTCGGCGCAGCAAATCAGCATACGGCTTCTTAACTTCACCAAGAATGCGCACACCCAAACCAGGCCCTGGAAACGGATGCCGATAAACCATGTCATAAGGCAAACCCAGCTCTAGGCCAATTCTGCGGACCTCATCTTTGAACAGTTCGCGCAGCGGCTCTACCAACGACATTTTCATATCATCGGGCAAGCCACCGACGTTGTGGTGTGATTTGATGACGTGCGCTTTACCTGTCTCTGCGCCCGCAGATTCAATCACATCCGGATAAATCGTACCCTGCGCCAACCAATTCACATCGCGTAATTTAGTGGCTTCTTGGTCGAATACTTCTATGAAAGTATTACCGATCACCTTGCGCTTCGCCTCGGGATCAGACACACCCGCTAGCTTGCCAAGGAATAGAGCTTCAGCGTCCACACGGATCACTGTCACCCCCATATTCTGGGCGAACATCGCCATCACCTGATCGCCTTCGTTCAAACGCAGCAAGCCGTTATCGACGAAAACGCAGGTGAGCTGATCGCCGATGGCTTTGTGTAACAGAGCCGCAACCACCGAAGAGTCAACACCGCCCGATAACCCAAGCAATACCTTATCGGTGCCCACCTGAGCTTTCACCCGAGCAATCGCATCGTCAACAATGTTGGCGGGGGTCCATAACGCATCGCAGTCGCAGAGTTCGAGCAAAAAATGTTCGAACAAACGTTGCCCTTGCACAGTGTGGGTCACTTCCGGGTGAAACTGGATACCGTAAAACGGTTTGGTTGTGTGAGCCATTGCTGCAATGGGGCAGCTTTCAGTTCTGGCAATCACCTGAAATTCTGGGGGCAAATCAACGACTTTGTCGCCGTGACTCATCCATACGTCTAATAGAGCACGACCCGAATCACTCACGTGATCCTTCATATCGTGCATTAGTGCTGACTCAGCGACCAATTCGATTTGTGCGTAACCAAATTCGCTGGTTTCAGAGGCCTGCACCCGGCCACCGAATTGTTCGGCCATAGTCTGCATACCGTAACAGATACCAAGTACAGGTATACCAAGATCGAAGACACACTCTGGCGCTCGAGGCGAGCTTTCAGCACCCACACTCTCTGGGCCACCGCTGAGGATGATACCTGCTGGTGCAAACTCACGAATCGTCGCCTCTTGGGTATCCCACGGCTTGATCTCGCTATAAACGCCCGCTTCCCGAACACGTCGCGCAATTAATTGTGTGTACTGCGAGCCAAAATCGAGAATAAGAATGCGATGCGCGTGAATATCGGCCGTGGTCATAAGTTCATTGAATTCCAGGTAAACCGCGGACCCGCCGCGGAGAGGTTATCGGACGGGATAATTAGGTGCTTCCTTGGTGATAGCGACATCGTGAACATGGCTTTCAGACATACCTGCTGATGTTACCTTCACAAATTTGGGCCTCGTGCGCATATCCTCTATGGTGAGGCTACCCGTGTAACCCATCGCCGAACGCACCCCGCCCATCAATTGATGGATGATGCCTGAAACGGGCCCTTTATAGGGTACACGACCCTCAATGCCCTCAGGCACAAGTTTCTCGGCACCTTTACTCGCGTCTTGAAAGTATCGGTCGGAAGAGCCTTGGTTGCGGGACATGGCGCCTAAGGAGCCCATGCCCCGGTAAGATTTATAGGTTCTACCCTGATACAGCTCCACTTCGCCTGGCGCCTCTTCAGTACCCGCAAACATACTGCCCAACATCACAGCATCTGCACCCGCAACGATCGCCTTGGCGATATCACCGCTGAAACGAATGCCGCCATCGGCAATGACAGGAATATCAAAGTCTTTGAGTGCACTGACTACGTTATCGATGGCCGAAATCTGAGGCACACCTACGCCAGTCACAATCCGAGTAGTACAGATAGAGCCCGGGCCTATGCCCACTTTAACGGCGTCAGCGCCCGCTTCTGCGAGAGCAAGTGCAGCTTCAGCGGTCGCAATATTACCGCCTATAACCTGAACTTCAGGATAATCAGCCTTAATCTTCTTAACTCGATTTAAAACGTTGCGCGAGTGTCCATGCGCGGTGTCAACCACCAGCACATCTACCCCCGCTGCCACCAGAGCTGCCACTCGATCATCGGTATCGGGGCTAGTGCCTACCGAGGCACCGACTCTCAACTGCCCATGCTCATCTTTACAGGCCAAAGGATAGTTTTCGGCCTTATCAAAATCTTTCACTGTGATCATGCCGCATAATTCAAAAGCATCGTTCACAACTAAAATTTTCTCGATTCGGTGCTGGTGGAGTAACTGTTGAACTAGTTCTGAACTCGCACCTTCTTTGACTGTGACGAGTTGTTCTTTCGGCGTCATAATTTCGCTAACCCGCTTGGCAAAATCGGTTTCAAAGCGCAAATCACGACGTGTCACGATCCCTACTAAGTCTTTTCCATCGAGCACTGGCACACCAGATATGCCATTGGCCAGAGTGAGTTCGGTAAGTTCTTGCAAGGTGGCATCTTTGTGAATCGTAATGGGAGACTTGACGACGCCGCTCTCGTACTTCTTCACCTTTCTGACCTGGGCGGCTTGATCTTCTATACTCATTGACTTGTGAATAACACCAATGCCGCCCTCTTGCGCAATCGCTATGGCAAGCTGGGCTTCAGTGACGGTGTCCATCGCCGCCGATACCAGCGGTACATTGAGGCTGATAGACCGAGTAAGACGAGTTTTTAGACTCACATCGGACGCGACGACCTCTGAGTAGCCAGGCACGAGTAATACGTCATCGAAAGTGAGCGCTTCTTGGTCAATTCGCAGCATAATCAGACCCCGGCTGGCAGAAATTCAGTAAACCTGCAATTATACGCACTTGCTTGAGCAAACGGAAACGAAACATGGTGAACACGCTCAATACTGAGCCAAGAGAGCTGAGCGTGGGCGAGCTGGCGACTGCGGCACGACAGCTACTCGAGAGCCATTTCGAAATTATCTGGGTCGTCGGCGAAATCTCTAACTTTACCTGTGCCAGCTCAGGCCACTGGTACTTCACCCTCAAAGACAATCGTGCGCAGGTGCGATGTGCTCTATTTAAGGGCCGCAATCAATTTCTTCGGTATCGCCCTAAACAAGGAGACCAGGTCAGGCTAAAAGCTAAGGTATCGCTATACGAGGGTCGCGGAGAATTTCAACTAGTCGGAGATTACATCGAGCCGGCTGGAACCGGCGACCTACAACTCGCCTTCCTAACACTCAAAGCACGGCTTGAAAGCGAGGGGCTATTTGAGCCCTCACGCAAGCAGCCGGTGCCAGTGGCGCGTCGAAGGATTGGCGTGATCACGTCAACCAAGGGGGCTGCGCTGCACGATATTCTGACGGTGCTCGAGCGGCGATGGCCTACTTTAGAAATTATCGTTGCCAACTCGCCAGTGCAAGGACAAGAGGCCCCTGCGCAATTGCAAAGTGCTCTGCAGCGTCTTGAAGCTTACCATCAAAATGCACCCTTGGATCTGGTCGTACTGTCCCGTGGCGGTGGCTCACTGGAAGATTTATGGGCTTTCAATGATGAGTCGCTTGCCAGAGCCATTGCCGCTTATCCTATTCCTACCTTGAGCGCCGTAGGGCACGAAACCGACTTCACCATCTGCGATTGGGTCGCAGACGCTCGCGCACCGACTCCGTCGGCTGGCGCTGAAATGATATCGCCAGATCAAGACAGGCTGGTTGAGTCTCTGCTCAAAACTCGAATGCAATTACAACGGTCTTGTGAACGCGTCATTGAGTTGCACAGAGCGCACTGTCGCCACCTCAGCGCACGTTTGCGCCATCCTGGAGAGTTACTCGAACAACGAGCACAACGCCTCGATGAACTTGAACTCCGTTTGGTCACCGCACAGGAACGCCTGGTGCAAGACAAACGGTCAACACTGTTGCAATTTGAACGGCAAGTGCAATGGCACTCGCCATCCAAGAGTTTGGTGGCTTCTGCAAAAACGCTAGATCAGCTGTCACAGCGTCTGGAACGCGCCCAGCGACGTTTATTGTCGGATGCCGAGTCTCGATTGAGTCGTGCCGCTCAGATGCTGCAAACGCTCAGTCCATTGAATACGGTCGAACGAGGTTACGCGATACTTCGAGATGAGAGCGGCTCGGTGATCACATCGGCTCAGGCGCTGGCGCCGACGCAACGAGGTAAGGCAACATTGAAGGATGGTGAATTCGACTTTGTCGTGACTGACTGACTGGTCGAGTCTTAATACTTGGCGGGTAAGCGCGTATTAATAATGATATGTCGACCCTCAAAGCGAATGTATTCGCCGATTGTCAGGTCTTTTAGGATACGAGCCACCATTTCACGCGAGGCGCCAACGCGATCGGCGATATCCTGCTGCGTCAGTTTATCAGGGATAAATAGCGTGCCATCACCCCGCTCCTCTGATAAGTCCATGAGCACATTAGCGACCCGTCCATACACATCCTGCAGCGCCAGGCTTTTCACATCCGCCGTGAGTTTGCGGACGCGCTGAGCCAGATTACGGATAAGACTCCGTGCGATATTAGGATGCGATTCAAGCACCGCGTTAAAGTCATCTTTGTAGATCACCAAGAAGTCGCTTTTCTCAACCGTTCGCACTGACGCCGAGCGGACTGAATCATCGACCAAGGCAAGCTCTCCAAAATAATCCCCCGGGCCCTGGGTGTTCATTATGAATTCTTTGCCGCTCTTATCGCTGCAATACACTTTTACGCGGCCGGATAAAATAATGAAGAGCGAATCTGCGGGTTCATTTTCGTGGATAACGACAGTGTTCTTTGGAAATGAGCGTTCGGAAGATGTCCTACTCAGAGCCGCGAGCTCGTCGCTGTTTAGGCCCTGAAAGAGTTCTACTTTTGCTAGCATTAAAGCCTCGCCGATCGATTAGGGTAAACCCTCTACGAATTTCAGTTTACCGCAAAGATTAGGATTCGCACACCCGCGATTCAAGCGTTTCCTAACTCTCTTAGTGTAATGAGATCACTCGCACCGATATGGTACATTTTCCAGAGCCCGCGACCAAGGGTATACTCCTACTACGAGCCGATACGAGTCTATTATGACAGCGCAATCTTCACTATCAGTCTTGGCCACGAGCCTTGCCTCTCAGCTCAGTGCGCTGATGACCAATGAGTCCATCGATCTTGCATCGCTCGGGCTCACTCAAGAGTGCGGTTTACTGCTGGATGCCCTGAAAGCTATCACGGAAGAATCCACATCCGCGCTAACCAGACATGATCAACTGAATGCCTATACCAGTGCCTGTGGTTATGCCGAACTACTCACCGAAGAACTTTGTGCTCTGGATCAAGCCGCCGGCTTTTGTGAAGCTGCCGCACTTCTGATAAAAGCAATTAGAGCCTACAGTGAACTCCCAACTTCAGACCTTCGCCGCACTAGTCTCACCCACTATACGAGCAGTACCACACTGACAGGGGTCATTCTTGCCGTCGACGATCATGCTGACAATACCGAACTACTGAAGAGTGTGCTCGGACGATCGGGGCATACAGTACATGCCGCACACAATGGACGTGACGCTCTCAAACAACTCGAAACGACTGCGGTGGATATCGTGCTCCTTGACCTATCGATGCCCGAGATCGACGGCAAAACGGTGCTCACCACCCTAAAATCAGATCCAATCCTCCGCTCTATTCCAGTCATAGTGATCTCAGGTGAGCAAGACGTGAACAGCGTTCTCGAGTGTATCGAGCTGGGCGCCGATGACTACCTGTTCAAACCATTCAATTCAGTGCTACTGCAGGCTCGCATTAAGGCCGGTATTGAAAGAAAGCGCTGGCACGACAAAGAGAGTCTCTATTTGAATCAGTTGGAGCAACGAGAGGCTTTTATCCGCGCAACCTTCGGCCGCTACTTAACCGATGACATTGTGGCTGACATTCTAGAGAAACCGGAAGGACTCAAGTTAGGCGGTGATCTGCGCGAGGTCTCTATTCTCATGGCGGATATTAGGGGTTTCACCCAATTATGCTCCGAGCTAGAACCTGAACAGGTCGTCTCTCTTTTGAACGAATATCTTGGCACCATGACCGAGATTATTATGAGCCATCGCGGCACCATCGATGAGTTCTTAGGAGATGCGATTTTGGCTGTTTTTGGCGCACCGAAAGCCGACGAAGCGCATGCTGATAACGCCGTTCACTGCGCGATCGCGATGCAGCGGGCAGTCGCGTCTGTTAACGCGACCAATCAGACGCGCCAACTCCCCAACATCACTACAGGTATCGCCATAAATACTGGCCGCGTTGTTGCGGGCAACATAGGGTCAGACCGAAGAGCCAAATACGGCTTTGTGGGCTCGCCCATGAACGTCACCGCGCGCATTGAAGATTTATGCGGTCCCAATGAACTATTGGTAGCCGAAACCACAAAAGACGCATTAACGAAGCGCTTTAAACTAGACACACGAGGCGCCCATAGCCTGAAAGGTATCGAACATCCGATCAATATATTCGCCATAGACTGGTCAGAGGATACGCTATGACCACCTTATTGATCGTCGAAGATAATGAACTGAATCGAGATATGCTGACGCGCCGGCTTGAGCGGAAGAACTATACGATTTTGACAGCGGGCGATGGCCAGGAAGCACTGGAGGTGATGCGCCAAAGTCAGCCCGATCTCGTGCTAATGGACATGAATCTTCCCGTGCTTGATGGCTGGGAAGCGTGCCGTATCGCCAAACAAGATCCGCAGCTACAACACATTCCGCTGCTGGCGCTCACCGCACACGCACTTGACCAAGAATTGGCGCGAGCGCTCGATGCAGGTTGCTCAGACTTTGCAACTAAACCTATCGATTTTCCCCTATTGATTCAAAAAATTGAGGGACTGACTCAATCATGAGTTTACGTAAACGCCTCATATTTTCGATGCTAACGATTCTGGCTTTACTGTCGATCAACGTCGGCACACACTTTTGGGGTAGTCTGGCCAGAAACGAAAGTATGATTGCCTATCGCGATTCAGTCAGCGCCGGACAACTGTCAGATGAAATCGGCCGGATGCTTGAAAACCAAAGGCAGCAAGTCTTGGTTCTGGCCACCCTAAAAGAAACCACGGGCGACCAACTCGGTGGCGCGGAGCAACAGTCCGCACTCAGCAACATTGACGATATAAGCCGCAAGATACTCTCACTGGGGAGTCTCAGTTGGGAAGACACAGAACCTCTCTACAAACCCCTAAAAAAATCAAGTGACGAACTGCTGGCAGGCTGGCGTAGTTTTTATGAGGCCTACAACGATACCAGTACTATTAGTGATATCGAGGATCCTCTTCCCTATCTCGAGACCAACCAGCTACTCGACGCACTTAAGCAGCAGCAGTCGGCCCTCGCAGTCGACCGCGCCAGCATCATCGATCGCACGATTGCTTTGACTGATCGCATCACGATCTTCGCCTTTTTAGCCACTCTCTTGCTCACTTTTCTACTAGGACTCATTCTGGTGCGTTACACCAGCCGCTCCCTGAAACAACTCCAACGCGGTACCGAGCAAATTGGTGCGGGCGACTTGTCGTATCGGATTAGTACCATGAATGAGTCGGGCGAGCTGGCAGAGCTAGCGCATGCCTTTAACACGATGTCGGAAAAGTTGTCGTCCGCTATCGACGAAGTCCAAGCTGCAAAAGAGCAAGCGGACCAAGCGAATGCAGCGAAAAGTACCTTTTTGGCGAACGTTTCGCATGAACTCAGAACACCGCTCAATGCCATTATTGGCTACAGTGAAATGATGCAAGAAGAAGTCGCAGAGGGTGATGAAATTGACCGTAACCAGCTTCAATCTGATTTAACAACCGTTGTTTTCTCGGGACGACAACTCCTCACGCTCATCAATGACGTACTCGATCTATCCAAGATTGAGACCGGTAAAATGACGGTTGTATGTGATTGGTTTAACCCCTTGATGTCTCTAGAGAGCGTGGCTAACAGCATGGCGCCGCTGCTCCAGGCACAGAATAATCGCCTCTCGACCGACTACTCTGACCAATTCCCCACCATGTATTCAGATATCACCAAGTTTCGCCAGATCATCACCAACTTGCTCAGCAATGCCAATAAGTTTACCGAGAATGGTGTTATCACACTGGCAGGCCACTACGACGACAGAGACCAAATAGTCACTATCACAGTCTCAGACACGGGAATCGGCATGACCGACGAGCAAATCAAACGAATCTTTGAAGCATTCGAGCAAGCCGAAACGTCGACCAGCATTAAATACGGCGGCACGGGACTCGGGTTATCGCTCTGTCGGGAGTTTGCGGAAATGCTGGGTGGATCCATTACGGCAAGCAGCAAGCCGGGCCGAGGAAGTACTTTTACAGTGCGTCTTCCCGCGAACCGAGAGTCAAGTCCCGCAACCGTTTAAGTGCCTTCTCACGCTTCTCGAGATCGCTTTTTAAGACTTCGTTCGTTTGCGCTAGTTGATCACTGGCATCGAGCAAACTGACAAAGGTCTCGAGTGAATTCAACATGAGCAAAACCGAAGGATGCGCACCCATATCTGCACGGTACTGCTGACTTAAGCGCAGGTAGCTCGCTCGGCTCGCCTGCGGCTCAAAAAATGGGCTATTGGGCAAACTGCTCATAAAAGCGATGCTAACAGCGGTCTCCCAGCCTGCTACCGGCGTTTTTTCTAATCGGCGATAACGTTGGAAGTATTGCACCGCTTCAATGTGGTCACCCCGAATCAAAGCCTCTAGGCCACGATTTAGGAAGGTGCGATCGGTGGCCTCGTCGGTAATAGCCGTGCAATCGCATGCGCTTTCAGTGGGCAAGTTGAGGGTGAGCACTGGCGTAGGCTCCGATTGATCATTCGGCTGTTCTGGAGACGAAGCGCAAGCTGATAAGAGTACCACCCCCAAAACCACCGAACTCAGTCTCACCACGTCTTGCTCCTTATCTAACCGGCTATACCTCTTATTCTATACCCGAAGCAGTCAGCCACGGTACCCGTTTATTCAGGCCGCATGTGAGGAAATAGCAGGACATCTCGAATAGAGGGGCTGTCGGTTAACAGCATGACCAGGCGATCGATCCCAATACCCTCTCCCGCCGTGGGTGGCATCCCATACTCAAGCGCTCGGATATAATCAGCATCATAGTGCATAGCCTCTTCGTCACCTGCGTCTTTATCGGCTACTTGCTGCTTAAATCGCTCTGCCTGATCTTCGGCATCGTTAAGTTCCGAGAACCCATTAGCCAGTTCCCGCCCGCCCACAAAAAATTCGAAACGATCAGTGACAAAAGGATTGGCATCACTTCTTCGTGCCAGCGGTGACACCTCGGTGGGATATTCTGTGATAAACGTGGGTTGTATTAAGCGATGCTCAACCGTTTCTTCAAAAATCTCGATTTGGACCTTACCCAAACCCCAAGAACTAGCAACCTCAATCCCTAAACCCTTGGCAACCGCACAAGCCTCTGTATAGTCCGCTAGCTGCTCAAGCCGAATCGCCGGATTGAAGTGCAGAATAGATTCAACCACCGTCATTTCAGCAAATGGTGCAGAAAAATCTAGCAAATCACCTTGGTACTCGATCTGATGTCCGCCGAGAAGATCTGTCACTAAGCCGTGAAGCATCGCTTCCGTCAGTGCCATAGCATCTCGATAGTCCGCATAGGCCCAGTAATATTCCAACATCGTGAACTCAGGATTGTGCCGTGTACTGAGCCCTTCATTACGGAAATTTCTATTAATTTCAAAGACTTTTTCAAATCCACCCACGGTTAAACGCTTGAGATACAATTCGGGCGCAATACGCAGATACATCGTTAAATCGAGTGCATTATGGTGCGTCACAAAGGGCTTTGCGGCTGCCCCGCCGGGTATCACTTGCATCATTGGCGTCTCGACTTCCATGAAGCCACGACCCTCCATGAAAGACCGGATATAACCCACGATTTTTGAGCGCAACTTGAACCGAGCTCTCGACTCTTCGTTAACGATCAAATCGACATAACGCTGGCGGTAACGCATCTCTTGATCAGCCAAACCGTGATATTTGTCCGGCAATGGCCGCAGTGACTTCGTGAGCAATATGGCCTCGTCCATATTGATATATAGATCGCCTTTTCCGGATCGATGCAAAGCGCCACGAGCCGCGACTATATCACCCAGATCCCAAGACTTGATCTGACTCAATGTGTCTTCATCGAGCGTCTTTCGATCAACATAGAGCTGTATTTGACCACTCTCATCCTGAATCAGTAGAAAAGCGCCACGGTTTCGAATCAGTCGGCCTGCCACCGCAAAGCGCTGATTGGCATTTTCAAGTGCTTCTTTCCCGTGGTCAGAGAATCTCTGCTGCAGATCCCCCGCTTCGGCGTCACGCCGGAAATCATTTGGGAATGCCTGCCCTTGCTCCCGCAGCACCGTTAACTTGGCTCTGCGCTCTGCAATCAGCTTATTTTCGTCTTGCGGATCGATCTGATCTGACATGTCTTTTCCTTAACCCAATCCGCTTTTCAGCGAAGCTTGTATAAAAATATCTAATCCACCATCGAGAACCGCTTGAGTATTAGAAGTCTCAACGCCGGTTCGCAGGTCTTTAATACGCGACTGATCGAGCACGTACGAGCGAATCTGACTCCCCCAGCCAATATCTGCTTTTGAATCCTCAAGCGCTTGTTGCTTTTCACTGCGTTTTTGGACTTCAAGCTCGTACAACTTCCCACGCAGTAATTTCATGGCGTTATCACGATTCTGATGTTGCGAACGCTCAGTTTGACACTGCACCACAACGCCGCTTGGTAGATGCGTTAAGCGAACTGCAGAGTCAGTCTTGTTCACGTGCTGGCCACCAGCGCCACTGGCCCGATAGGTATCAACGCGAAGATCACCGGCGTTGATCTCAATATCGATATCGTCATCAATTTCGGGAGAGACAAAAACCGAAGCAAATGAGGTGTGGCGACGGTTGCCAGAATCGAAGGGTGATTTACGGACCAAGCGATGTACCCCAGTTTCTGTTTTTAACCAGCCAAAGGCGTGATCACCCTCAAACTTAATGGTAGCACTTTTTATTCCCGCGACATCGCCAGCCGAACACTCGACCAACTCGGTCTTGAATCCCTTCGCCTCACCCCAGCGGAGATACATCCGCAGAATCATCTCTGCCCAGTCCTGAGCCTCTGTGCCACCGGAGCCAGACTGAATATCGAGATAGGCATTATTCTCATCGACCTCACCAGAAAACATGCGCCGAAACTCAAGCGCCTCCAAAATCGTTTTCAGGTGGGCTATTTCAGACTCAACGTCTACCAGAGCTTCAGTATCGTCTTCGAGCACTACCAGATCGAGTAGTTCACGTGTCTCAGTCACACCCTGTTCTAGTGTTTCGATTGAGGCGACCACACTGTCGAGCGCAGCACGCTCTCGACCCAAAGCCTGAGCCCGCTCCGGACTATCCCACACTGAGGCATCACCAAGCTCAAGTTCGACTTCAGTCAGGCGCTCTTTTTTGGTATCGAAGTCAAAGGTACCCCCGAAGCACACGTGTTCTGGTGCTGATGTCATCAAGCTGCGTGTAAATGGGGCTGGTTTCCATGCTCTGGGGTCCGTGTTCCAATGTGAGGCGCTAGTCTATCGCAGCAGAGCCTCAGAGTGAATGCTGCAAGGCGCTCTCTGCGTGCTCGATCATCAATTGCAGTGATTGAGTGCCGCGATAACTATTAATATCCAACTTGTAGAGTAACCTGAGCGAGCGCCCCTCATGTTGAAGGTAGAACTCGGGATCGACATTAAAGGCAATGGCGCTGAAGCATATTTGTTCGCCGCTCAGAGCGACTTCTAGCTTAGCGTGCTGCTCCGATAAAATCCGTACCCGCTTAATGTCGAAGTGATTATCGAACAGCGGCTCGGGGAAGTGCTGCCCCCACGGCTGATAGAAACGCAGTGATCGCGCACATTCGAGGGTAAAGAAGTCTGATGACAAGGGTCCATCACTGAGTTTAATCGGCGCTAATATCTCTTCTGTCACGTTGGCATCAACGACCGAAGTCAGCGCCTCGGTAAAGCGTTCGTAATCTGAGCATGCGATCGTTAAACCCGCTGCCATGGCGTGACCGCCAAACTTCACCACCAATCCCGGATGAGCCGTCGCCACGCTATCGAGTATGTCTCTGATATGAAGACCCGGTATTGAGCGCGCTGATCCCTTCAGCTGAGACTCTCCGTCGCGCGCGAAAATAATTACGGGGCGGTGAAACTGTTCTTTAATTCTGGACGCGAGAATTCCGATGACGCCCTGATGCCATCGCGGGTCGTGCAAAACAATGACCGAGGGACAATCTGCTGCCGACGCTATCGTACCCATTTGAGTCAGCGCCTCCGCTGCCTCGTTCTTCATGCTCTGCTCTATCACTCGACGCTCACCATTGAGTCGATCGAGCTCAGTCGCCAAACGGATTGCTTCTGAAGCGGTGGCTGCGAGTAGGCAACGAATACCGATGGCCATATCCTCTAATCGCCCCGCAGCATTAATTCTGGGCGCCACCGCAAAGGCTAGATCCGCCGCAACAAGACTCGTAACATCACGACGCGTCAGTTCAAGTAAAGCCTGAATACCTGGGCGAAGTTGTCCAGCGCGCATGCGCCGCAGCCCCTGTTCTACCAGAATTCTGTTGTTGTGATCTAAGGGGACAACGTCGGCAACCGTACCCAGCGCGACGATATCGAGCCAGTCCGCCATGACGGGCTCGACAATCTGAGCACGTTCGAAATAATCGCGCGCTCGAAGCTCGCCTCTGACGGCTGACATCACGTAAAAAATAACCCCAACACCGGCCAGTGCCTTACTCTTAAAGCCACAGCCAGGCTGGTTCGGATTAACAATGACATCGGCATCAGGGAGGGTGTCTGCTGCCAGGTGGTGATCGGTAACAATGACCTGCCAGCCGAGTGACTTCGCGCGAGCAACTCCCTCATGACTGGCAATACCGTTATCTACGGTAATAAGAATATCTGGCTGGAAGTCTCTCGCCACCTCAACAATTTCTGGTGTCAGTCCATAACCATATTCGAACCGGTTGGGCACCAAGAAATCAACGTTGCGAGCACCAAAGGCTCGTAGTGCGAGCACTGCAACAGATACACTGGTGGCGCCATCCGCATCAAAGTCACCGACAATTAAGAATCGCTGTTGCTGCTCAACGCCCGTTGCAAGTCGTTTTGCTGCCTCCGTACAACCGAGCAGATCGGTTGGCGGTAACAGCGACGCAAGGCTCAGATCGCGCTCTTGCTCTGATTCCGCACTACGAGAACTGGCAATATTCTGGAGCAACTCGGCGACACTAGAGGCACTTGATGCCGCCGCTTGACGTCGCTGAATACGGGATACTTGGGCGGTATCAGGAGTCACTAAAACCCTGCCACCGTGCCGTCTTTGCGCATTTCGGTTGCACCACTCAGAACCCCGGTCGCGGGGTCTCTAGAGATCGCTTGATAACCTCCAAACGCACCACCGGTAGAATCAATTTTTACTTGATGGCCCATCGCTTCAAGCACTTTTACTGTTGCGGCTGGTACGCCGGGTTCGAGCAGGAGAACGCCATAGCCTGAGTACGCTCGATCAGTAGGTTCTGCACCGCCATCATGTAGGAATCGAGCGGCATCACCGGCTTCTTGCAAATTCATGTCAAAGTCGAGCCAGTTAATCACCATCTGCACATGGCCCTGAGGTTGCATTCCACCTCCCATCAAGCCAAAACTTGTAATGGGCACATCACCCTTCATCAAAAATGCGGGAATAATAGTTTGGAACGGGCGCTTGCCTGGCTGGTAAGCGTTGGGATGTTCGGGCTTCAGAGCAAATAGCTCGCCCCGATCTTGAAGCATGAAGCCCAAGCCAGTCGGCACCAAACCAGATCCCATGCCGCGATAGTTCGACTGAATGAGAGATACCATCATGCCATTCTTATCTGCCACAGTAAGATAAGTCGTATCCCCCTCTCCCTCCAGCACAGCGGCACTAGGACCGTAATCGGCTGCGGCACGCTCTGGATTAATGCGCGCAAACTGCTGTTTACCGTATTCGTCGGAGATCAGACGCTCAAGCGGCGCAGCAGAAAAATCAGGATCAGCGAAACTTGCGGCCATATCAGCAAAAGCGAGCCGTTTAGCCTCTACCATGTAGTGAAAGACCTCTGGTGACCCACGATCCCATTGGCTTAGATCAATATTTTTCAGGATCGATAACATCATCAACGCAGCTACGCCCTGCCCATTGGGAGGCAATTCATAGAGCGTATAACCTTTGTACTCGACCCCAAGGGGCTCTACCCATTCGCCGCGATGGGCTTTCAAATCCGCATACCGGAGATCACCGCCGATATCCTGCATGTAGCGATCAATGGTCTCTGCAATCGCACCCGTATAAAACGCATCACTACCCTCTTTGGCAATGAGCGCAAGCGTATCTGCCAGATCTGGATTGGTGAACAGCTCCCCTGCCACTGGGGCTCGTCCCTCTTTGAAATAGGTCGACTCTGCGTTGCTGAACTCTTCAATTAAAGGGGCAACCTGCTTAAATCGTTGTAGATTGCGCTCGAAGTAATACGCAATGACTGGAGACACGGGAAAGCCGTTTCGAGCATAATCAATGGCGGGCTCTAGCACCCGCTTCCAGTCGAGTTTCCCAAAACGCTGATGCAATGCATGCCAAGCCTCTACTGTTCCCGGCACAGTGACCGACAACGATCCATGGCTAGGAATGCCATCGTAATCTTGTTCTAGCTTACCCGCCTCTTTAAGGCGATTTATAGCCGCGTTCAACGCGTCGAGATCTCTGCCCAGGGGGGAGCGACCAGAACCGTTATAGCCATGCAAAGACCCAGTCTCTGGATCCCAGACAATCGCGAACAAATCACCGCCAATCCCGTTACCGGTCGGCTCCATTAACCCAAGAGCTGCGTTGGCTGCAATTGCCGCATCCATAGCCGAGCCTCCCCGCTGCAGAACATCAACTGCCACCTGAGACGCCAAAGGATGTGCCGTCGCCGCCATTCCATTTTGCGCATAGACGGGGCTGCGCGAGTAATCTGCGCCCACCGGACGACCACCTGCGCCAAGATCTTGCGCCAATGTCTGCGTCGCTAACAGCGTTATTAGAAGTGCACTTACTATTTTCATAACGAATACCTCTGATCAGCGTTTTGAGTGTCTCAGACACATGGCGTGGGAGCAATTGTTCATCGCACTGCAGAGCACTCGGGTCTGCATCGGAACGGTTGCTGAGCTTCAAGCAATAAAGCCAGAGTGTTAGTCTATTTTATGGAACGCAACGCAATCCTGTTAAGCGACCAGATTAGCGCTCATATAAGCTTGCACCTGCTCTAGATCGTTCTCAATCACCTCAAAACGCTCGGGGCGTTCGAATAAATCGGCTAAGTGCTCCGGCAAGGGCGGCTCAACACCAATGCCTGATTTCTCGATCGCTGCAGGAAATTTCGCCGCATGAGCGGTTGCAAGTGTAACCATAGGCGTCGACGAAGAAGCGTGCTCTCGCGCTGCTGCGGTGCCAATCGCGGTATGCGGGTCAGCAAGATAAGCGCAGTCGCTCCAAAGCCGCTGGATCTCCTGGCAGGTTTGGGCATCGTCTACCCGAGAACTCTTAAAGAGATCGCGAATTTGTGCCATTGCGGGAGTAGATAACTCGACTGAAGTCGTGTTGAAGGTATCAAAGAGTTGGAAAATCGCATCGCCGTTACGGCCATAGACATCAAATAGCAAACGCTCAAAATTGCTCGACACGGTAATGTCCATGCTCGGAGAGAGCGAAGCCTCTAAGGTACTTTTCGTATATACACCGCTGGCCATCATGCGGTGTAAGACATCATTCTTATTGGTTGCGATCACCAAGGTCTCGATAGGTAAGCCCATTTTTTTAGCGAGATAGCCCGCAAAAATATCGCCAAAGTTACCCGTCGGTACTGAAAAACTGACCGCTCGATCCGGCGCACCTAAGGCCACTGCCGAATAAAAATAATACACAATCTGCGCCATAATGCGGGCCCAGTTAATCGAATTCACCGCCACCAAACCGCGATCTTGAGGCAGTCCCGACCGATTGTTGAACGTCGCTTTAACCAGCGCCTGACAGTCGTCGAAATTACCCTTTACCGCAAGGTTGTGAATCGAGTCTCCCACCACCGTGGTCATTTGCTTACGCTGGACATCAGACACCCTCTGATGCGGGTGTAAGATAAAAATATCGATATTGCTGCACCGTTTACAGCCTTCAATCGCGGCGGACCCAGTATCGCCGGAGGTCGCACCCATGATCATGATTTTCTCATCGCGGCGTTTGAGGACTTCATCTAACAACCGGCCGAGTAACTGCAGGGCGAAATCTTTGAACGCTAAGGTCGGGCCATGAAACAGCTCAAGCACCCACTGGTTTCGATCCACTTGCGTCAACGGTGCCACCGCGCCGTGACGGAATACTTGATACGTATCTACCAGAATCGCATCGAGCTCTTCGCGAGAAAATGTCCCCTCAACAAAGGGATAAAGAATTTCACCTGCCAGCTCAGCATAAGTCAGCGTGCGCCACGAGCGAATTTGCTCGGCACTAAAATGGGGAAGCGAATCGGGGACATACAAGCCACCATCGGACGCGAGGCCGGTCAATAACACATCTTCAAAATTGAGGGCGGGCGATCGACCACGAGTACTGATATATTTCACGAAACTGTCCTATTGAGTTTAGGCTTTTAATGTATCAACACGAATGAGAGTTACATCGGCCATTGTGGTATCTAAAGCCTCGATCTGCGCCACAGCCGCTAACAGCTGTGACTGTGAAGCGCGATTGGTCAGTACCACAACAGACACGCTCGATTCGCCTTTTACCGCTGGCTTTTGTATCAGTGCTTCGATGCTGATTCCATGATCGCTCAGTATACTGGAGATACGCGACATCACTCCTGGACGATCACATACGGTAACCCGCAGATACCAAGGAGTGACGACTCGAGCCATCGGAACGATCGGTACCGATTCAATCGAATCAGGATCAACGCCCAGGCCAGAGACTTGAGGTAACTGTTCAACAGCAAGCTCTCGAGCGATATCAATAACATCCGCGACGACAGCAGACGCCGTCGGTGCCGCTCCTGCACCTGCCCCACAATACAATGTTGGTCCTACCGCTGACCCATCGATTAAGACCGCATTCTCGACCCCGTTGACACGCGAGAGCAGTTCAGTATCAGGAATTAGGGTTGGATGCACTCTCAGATTGACACCTTCCTCGGTCAACCTTGCGATGCCCAAATGCTTAATTCGATAACCGAGTTCACGAGCAAAAACCAAATCAGCGGGCGCGATACTCGTCATACCTTCGGTGTATACACCGTCGATATCCAGCGGCATCCCGAATGCGATGGCGGCTAAGATCACCAGTTTATGACCCGCGTCGATGCCCTCGATATCAAAAGTAGGGTCAGCTTCGGCGTAACCCAGTTCCTGTGCCTGCGCCAACACATCCGCGAAACTTCTTTGAGCGGATTCCATTTCAGTGAGAATAAAATTGGTAGTGCCGTTGATAATCCCAGCTAGCCAACGAATATCATTGCCCGCGAGCCCTTCTCTCAACGCCTTAATGATCGGGATGCCTCCCGCCACGGCAGCTTCGTACCGAAGAGCAACGCCAGCCTCTGCCGCCAACGCAAACAGCTCGGTTCCGAATTCAGCGATCAGTGCCTTGTTGGCCGTCACGACATGCTTCTTGGCCTCGATCGCACGGATTACAAGCTCTTTGGCCACAGTGGTCCCACCAATGAGCTCAATAACAATATCGACCTCAGGATCATCGACTACGGCGAAAATATCACGGCTCACCTTGAGCGCCGAGAGATCGCAGGCAGGATTATCGCGCCGCGCCCCAACATGAACAATCTCGAGCCTCACACCCGCTTTACGGCTGATCGACTCACCGTTCGACGCCAATAAATTCACCGTACCGCTACCCACAGTACCCAGACCGCAGATGCCGAGCTTAACTGTTCGGCTGTCTCTCATGACTCAACAACCAGGCCGTCTTGTTTAAACATTTTTTTAATGTTCCTAATCGCTTGACGAGTTCGATGCTCGTTTTCAATTAATCCAAACCGTACGTAACCCTCACCGTGCTCGCCAAACCCAATACCAGGTGCCACCGCCACTTTGGCATCCGTCAACAATTTCTTAGCAAACTCAAGCGAGCCCATGGCTTCGTAGGGCTGTGGGATCTTGGCCCACACAAACATCGTGGCTTTAGGCGGAGTTACAGGCCAACCGGCACTCGTTAAACCATTGCACAATACATCTCGACGGCTTTTATATAAGGCAACAATCTCGGATACGCAGGACTGGTCTCCCTCTAACGCGGCGATGGCAGCAACCTGTACTGGGGTAAACATGCCATAGTCAAGATAACTCTTAACCCTTGCCAGCGCGCCAATCAGGGTTGAATTGCCAACGCAGAACCCGACCCGCCAACCCGGCATATTATAGCTTTTCGACATCGTAAAAAATTCTACCGCCACGTCTTTCGCGCCCTCTACCTGCATTATCGAGGGGGCCACGTAGCCGTCAAAACAAAGATCAGCATACGCCAAGTCTTGCACCACCCAAATTTGGTGTTCTTTAGCGATCGCCACCACCCGCTCAAAGAACTCGAGCTCAACGCAATGTGTCGTGGGATTCGAGGGGAAATTAAGGACGAGCATTTTGGGTCTTGGCCAACTGTTACGAATGGCATTTTCAAGCTCATCAAAAAATTGAGATTCGTCTGACATGGGAACATGACGAATATCTGCCCCTGAGATCACAAAACCATAGGGGTGAATTGGATAACTGGGATTGGGGACTAGAATAGCATCGCCTGGACCTGTGGTGGCCAAAGCCAAATGGGCCAACCCCTCTTTAGAGCCGAGTGTTACGATCGCTTCCGTGTTTTCATTCAGGTCAACCCCGTAGCGGTTTTTATACCACGTACAAATCGCTCTGCGGAGTCTGGGAATCCCTTTCGACTGAGAATACCGGTGGGTATCGCCACGCTGCGCGGTTTCTACCAGCTTATCGACAATATGCTGAGGGGTTGGCTGATCTGGATTACCCATACCAAAGTCGATGATATCCTCACCAGCGGCTCGCGCCTTCTGCTTTAAATCCCCAGTGATGCTGAAGACATATGGGGGCAATCTATCTATACGCGCGAAATTATCGTTCACAATGATCCTATGGGGGCTATGCCTTTCAACAGTATGGTCGTTAACTTAAGGTCTTAAAATCGCTATAACAGTCCGAGCAGCTGAGCGATATCCTGTGCCGGCTTGTAACCAGGAATCATCTCACCTGACTCAAGAATAATGGCAGGCGTACCGCGAACACCCATATCTTGGCCCAGCTGGAACTGCTCCGCGATAGGGTTGGGACTGCAAGTATCGATGGCCACGTCTTCATCAGCCTTCAGGGCTGTCAGGGTCTGTTGTTGATCTTGCGCACACCACGCAGTCACGAGCTGGCGATAAGAAGCGCTATTCAAGCCAGACCGGGGATACGCTAGGTAACGCACTTCAATGCCAAAGGCATTGAGCTGAGGCACTTCTTGATGAAGTTTCCTGCAATAAAAACACGTATTATCGGTGAAGATACTAATCACAGCGCGGGTCTCACCCTCTGCTGCGAAAACAATCGTATCGCTCTTCTTAACAGAAGCAATCTGCTCTGCTCTCACTTTGTTTCGAGCTAACTCTGATAAGTTCATGTAGCCGTCGTCAAGCACCCGAAATAAGTCACCCAATACAAAAAATTGTCCTGACTGGTGGGCGATGACCGTTGGCCCGTTCACAAATTTGACTTGGAACAGTTCAGGCATGTCAGTGTCAGAAATTGACTCGACCACCATCCCCGCATCCGGTTTTTCGAGTGCGGCTTTCAGAGCAGACTCTACTGCCGGTTCGACAGCAGCCACCGTTGCCGCGTAAACACTTGCAAGCACGCTTATCACAGCGACTAGGTTTCTTACTCTATACATACCGCCCCCAACAACAATCCATTCGCGTTTCAGTGGTTGCCATTGTAACCTGTGCCGCTCTCTCTGGGTATAACACAT
>CBFHJC010000003.1:0-28117 GCA_965656045.1 Aequoribacter sp. | reverse complement strand
GGCTTCGATCGCGACCTGCCAAAAATACAGGAGCTCGTCCTGCGTCAGAGGCTCGACTAAATCATATTCCATAACCCAGCGCTGCATTGCCTGATTTAAGGATCTCACCACAAGCGGCTGCCAGGCTTGTCTGCCCTGCTTCAGTTGGTGTTGGTGATACGCCTGCTCTATTGCCCGAGCCATACGCTCATTGGGTGTGAAGAAGACCGTGCCGGGTTCACACCAAGGTAACACTCGAACTAGGCAACGCTTTCTCCCACATTAAGGCTATGCGTGACCGATCAAAGTCGGTAAAATCCCGCGCCTCTGATTTAATCCAACTCTGCGCTACAGTGCAGAAGGTTACATTGAATGAAAAACAACGCTATCCACGATATCAATATTGAATCGCAAAGTCTCTTAATAACCCCGCAGGAACTCAAGCAAGAGATCCCCGCGTCGGCACTTGCCTATGAGCAAGTGGCGCAGTCGCGACAGACCATCAAAGATATTCTAGACGGGAAGGATAAGCGTTTGTTTGTGGTCGTGGGCCCCTGTTCAATTCACGATCCCAACGCCGCCTTGGATTATGCCACGCGTCTTAAAGCACTCGCCGACGAGCTCAGCGACACGCTTTACATTGTCATGCGTGTCTACTTCGAGAAGCCTCGGACAACGGTCGGCTGGAAAGGGCTAATTAATGACCCCCACCTCAATGACTCATTTCAAATCGAGGATGGTCTTCGTCTGGGAAGACGACTACTGCTCGATATTCTTGAATCAGGGCTACCCACGGCAACTGAGGCGCTAGATCCAATATCGCCGCAGTATCTGCAAGACCTGATTAGCTGGTCTGCAATCGGTGCAAGAACGACCGAATCGCAAACGCATCGAGAAATGGCGAGTGGCTTGAGTGGCCCCGTCGGATTCAAAAATGGCACCGACGGTGGCGTAGAAGTCGCCACTAATGCCATCAAGTCTGCCACTAAACCGCATCGATTCCTGGGATTATCGAACGATGGCCGTGTGTCCGTCGTTACCACTCGTGGAAACGCACATGCGCATGTCGTATTAAGAGGGGGTAGCGCGGGTCCCAATTACGACTCTGTGAGTGTTGGCTCGGTTGAAGAGGCTCTAAAGCAAGCCACCCTGCCCCTCAACATAATGATCGACTGCAGCCACGCCAACTCCAACAAAGACCCTGAGCAACAAGTCAATGTATTGAACAGCGTCGCCAACCAAATTAATGCGGGCAACACCTCAATTGTAGGCCTCATGATTGAAAGTCATATCAACCCAGGGCAACAATCACTGAAAGGGGACCCCAAAGCGCTCGCTTACGGCGTCTCAATCACAGACGGTTGCATTGGTTGGGAAACAACAGAAAGGGCTCTACACGAGCTGCGCCAAAGCATTCGGGCTAAACTGGCAGTGCGCAGGCTTCCCAAGGAAGAATAATCTGCGCGCCGCGTCGCAGACATTGCGCAGAGGTCAAGACAAACCGGCCTCTGCGGTGATTTTTGGCTAGTAATAAGCCTGTGATTTATCGGTATGATCGGTCACGTCACGAACCCCCGTGAGCTCTGGCACTTGCTCGAGCAAACTTTTCTCGACGCCACCTTTCAGCGTTTGATCGACCATGCCGCAGCCTTGACACCCACCGCCAAACTTCAGAACCGCCACCGAGTCGTCGGTCACCTCTACCAAAGAGACCTCTCCCCCGTGCGCAGCGAGCGCCGGATTGACCTCGTTATACAGGATGTAATTAATTCGATCCTCGACCGGGCTATCGTCATCGACTCGCGGCAACTTAGCATTGGGTGCCTTGATCGTTAACTGGCCACCCATACGATCTTTGTTGTAATCGACTAAGGCGTCTTCTAAAAAGGGGATGCTGCGCAACTCAATATAAGCGGTAATCGGGCCAAATACTTGCGTTTCATCTGTCTCAACCACGTCGTCTGCACGGCAATAGGCGATGCAGGTTTCGGCTTTTGGTGTGCCAGGTTGATTAATAAACACACGTACCCCGAGCGCGCCGTCCTGCTTCGCCAAAAGCTCTGCGAGATAATTTTGCGCGGATTCCGTTATCGTAAACATGCCAACCCCTATCCTTAGTAAAACGCTCAAGTATTCTAACAAGGTGCTCTTATAAAATCGAACAAATATTAGACTTACGGATGATATGTCGGCTTTTACGATCTCAATCTAAGCCAAACCTGCTACAATCGCCCTCGACCGAATATCGAGCCTAGTGAAGAATGACTGACACGACACCAAGCCTGCTCAACAGCTTAAAGGACCGCATCCTTATTATCGATGGGGCTATGGGCACCATGATCCAAAGCTATGGCCTGAGCGACGCCGACTACCGAGGCAGTCGGTTTGCAGATTTTGAGGGCGACCTAAAAGGAAACAATGATTTATTGTCCTTGACGAAACCCCAGGTGATTGTCGAGATTCATGAGGCATTTTTAGAGGCTGGCGCCGACATTATTGAAACCAATAGTTTCAACTCGACGGCAATTGCTCAGGGCGATTACCGTCTTGAAAACTTGGCCGAAGAGCTGAATCGGGCCAGCGCGCGCTTAGCTCGCCAAGCGGCAGACTCGTATACGGCCAAAACACCGCACAAGCCACGTTATGTGGCAGGAATACTCGGACCAACACCACGTACGGCATCTATCTCTCCCGATGTGAACAATCCAGGTGCCCGCAATATCGATTTTGATACCTTAGTCGACAATTACACAGTGGCTGCTGTTGCGTTGTTGGAAGAAGGTGTCGATCTGCTAATGATTGAGACTATCTTCGATACTCTGAATGCAAAAGCAGCACTATACGCGATCGAATTGGCTTCAGAGCAAACTGGGCTTAGCGTGCCTACAATGCTCTCGGTGACGTTTCCCGATACCAGTGGGCGAATTCTGTCTGGCCAAACGGCCGAGGCGTTTTGGAACTCCATTGCGCATGCTAAACCCCTGATTGTTGGCACCAACTGTGGGCGCCGATTTAAAGAGATCCGACCCTACGTGGAAGCGCTTGCCAATGCTGCAGACTGCTACTTCAGCGGTCACTTTAATGCCGGTCTACCAAATGCTTTCGGGGACTATGATGAAACACCCGACGACATGTACGAAGATCTAAAAGACTTTGCGGAACGCGGCTTTCTTAACTTAGTTGGGGGTTGCTGCGGCACCACACCTGCTCACATCCGAGCGATTGCTCGAGCTGTCGAAAATGCCCCGCCCAGAATCCCAAAGGGGAACACGCCTGGCTGCTATTTGAGTGGCTTAGAACCCTTTAACATTGTCGCTGATAGCCTCTTTGTGAATGTTGGCGAACGCTGCAATGTCACTGGCTCGGCCGCATTTAAACGGCTCATTCTGAACGAACAGTATGACGAAGCACTCGCGGTCGCTCGAACCCAAGTTGATGATGGCGCTCAGATCATCGATATCAACATGGATGAGGGCATGCTAGACGCCCAGCACGCGATGGTCACATTTTTAAATCTGGCTGCCTCGGAACCAGAGATTAGCCGCGTACCCTTCATGCTCGACTCCTCCCGCTGGGACGCCATTGAATCGGCACTCAAGTGTGTGCAAGGGAAAAGTATCGTCAACTCAATTAGCTTAAAAGAAGGAGAAGCCGAGTTCTTAGCGCGCGCACGAACTTGCCAACTCTATGGCGCCGCGGTGGTTGTCATGGCCTTCGATGAAGACGGTCAGGCAGATACTTTTGAGCGCAAGATTCAAATTTGTGAGCGCAGCTATCGCTTACTCACCGAGACCCTAGACTTCAACCCCTTCGATATTATCTTTGATCCCAATATATTCGCTGTTGCTACGGGCATCGAAGAGCACAACAACTACGCCGTCGACTTTATCGAAGCGACCCGATGGATCAAGCAGAATCTTCCAGGCGCGATGGTTTCAGGTGGAGTGAGCAACGTGTCGTTCTCATTCCGCGGAAACAATCCAGTTCGTGAGGCGATTCACTCCGTGTTCCTCTATCACGCCATCCGCGCGGGACTCGATATGGGAATCGTTAATGCGGGTCAGCTCGCTATTTACGACGATCTTCCAGAACCTCTCAAGGAGCGCGTTGAAGACGTCATACTCAACCGTAGAGAGGACGCGACGGAAAGGTTACTCGAAATCGCAGATGATTTCAGAGGCGATGGTAAGGCCAAAAAACGTGCCGACGATCTCTCATGGCGAGAGTGGCCCATTGCTAAACGTATTGAACATGCACTGGTAAAAGGTATTAACACCTACGTTACCGAAGATGCAGAAGAAGCCAGACAAGCCTTTGATCGACCCATTGAGGTTATCGAAGGACCCCTCATGGATGGCATGAATGTGGTCGGAGATCTTTTCGGCGACGGCAAGATGTTTCTTCCACAAGTAGTCAAGAGCGCTCGTGTTATGAAGCAAGCTGTTGCCTATCTTCAGCCGTTTATCGAGGCGGAAAAGACCGAAGGTAGTGGCAGCAACGGTAAGATTTTGATGGCGACCGTCAAAGGCGATGTGCACGATATTGGCAAGAACATTGTTGGGGTTGTCCTGCAATGTAACAACTATGAAGTCATTGACTTAGGTGTCATGGTCCACTGCGACACGATTCTTTCGGCCGCCAAAGAGCATCAGGTCGATATCATCGGACTGAGCGGCTTAATAACGCCCTCACTAGACGAAATGGTACACGTCGCCTCTGAAATGCAGCGACTGGGCTTTTCAATTCCACTGATGATCGGTGGCGCGACGACCTCTAAAGCGCATACGGCGGTTAAAATTGCGCCCCAATACAGCAATGACCTGACCGTTTACGTGCCAGACGCCTCGCGCAGTGTATCTGTGGCAACAGCCCTAATGGGGCAACAAAAACCCGAGTTTGCGCGCCAACTGAACGCCGAATATATCACTGTTCGAGAACGGGTCGGGAATCGAAAACCACTTCGCAAGCCTCTGAGCTATCAGCAGGCTCTGGAGCGAAGATTTGTGCCCGATTGGACCAATTACGTGCCAACTAAGCCCAGCTTTACCGGAACTCAGAAAATTGATTACCCGTTGGACGTCGTCGCAGAATATATCGATTGGACTCCCTTCTTCCTGACCTGGGAACTCGCCGGTAAGTACCCGGATATTCTGCAGGATGAAATCGTGGGAGAGCATGCCGTCGCTCTATTTTCTGATGCGCAATCGATGCTAAAGCAGATGATCGAAGAACAATGGACTACGGCAAATGCAGTCGTTGGATTCTGGCCGGCGGCCAGCAGCGGCGATGACATTCTTGTGTACGCAGACGAGACTCGAGCGAATGTGCAGAAGACTCTGCATCAAGTTCGCCAGCAATCTGACCCGGGCGATGATCAACAGGTCTACTCACTGGCAGACTTTATCGCTCCGGCAGAGAGCGGCATTGATGACTATATTGGCGCTTTTTGCGTCACCACCGGGCATGGCATTGAAGAGCGCGCGCAGGCCTTTGAAGCGCAGGGCGATGACTACAATGCCATCATGGTAAAAGCCTTGGCCGACCGGCTCGCAGAAGCGCTCGCTGAGTATTTACATCAACAAGTAAGGCGCACGTTGTGGGGCTATCAGGCACAAGAGTCATTACCCCTAAATGATCTTATCAAAGAAAAGTACAGTGGTATTCGACCGGCCGCCGGCTACCCAGCCTGCCCCGATCATTCTGAAAAACTCACCGTGTTTGAGTTACTCGACGCAACCTCTCAACTCGGCGTGGCCCTGACTGATTCGTTCGCTATGACGCCTACCGCGGCTGTCAGCGGCCTTTACTTCTCACACCCTCAAAGCCGCTACTTCAACGTCGGAAAACTAGGGCGCGACCAAATGGAATCACTTGCACACCGCAAACAACTCCCTTTGTCGACCATAGAGCACTGGTTGCGGCCTAATTTAGCCTACTGATTAAGAGATCGATCATGAACCAAACAGAAAAATCGACAGATTCCGAGAAACAAGAGGCGCCTTCGGTAAGCCTGCTGCATGTTGTTAAGAGTGTTTTCGCCGCAGGCCTAGGCGTTCAGAGCAGCAAGAACCGGGAACGCGACTTTACGCAAGGCAGCCCAAAAGCGTTTATTGTTGCCGGCCTCATATTTACACTGCTGTTCATCGGCGGCGTTTACGCCGTAGTCAAGGTCGTACTGGCTAATGCCGCTGGGTAGACTCGACGCCCTATGTTGGCATTCCAGAGAGCCAAAGGTAAAGTGAGAATACGACCAGTGAAATAATCGCCGTCGCAGCAATCGCGTCGGCTGCGCCATCGCCATCTCGTTGTGAATCAGACATACCTTTTCCTCGTCCGCAAAATAAGAACCTCATTATAAGTTTTATCTGCAGATCTGACTACACGATCCCCCTCGGTATCCTCGTAATTTTAGTTCTAAGCATAGAAAAAACGAGACTAAATCCTAGTTCGAAAAATTTGCTACAGTCCGCGCTCAGACGATTAATGAGACATCAACCATGTACCAGTATGACGGTTACGATCAAGCCATCGTAGATCAGCGCGTGTCAGACTTCAGGGATCAAACTGCGCGCTTCTTAGCAGGACAACTCAGCGATCAAGAATATCAACCCCTGCGTCTTCAGAATGGGCTATATATCCAGCGCTACGCACCAATGCTCCGGATTGCCGTGCCTTATGGCATGCTCAGCTCGAGACAATTACGGTCTCTGGCCGCTATTACACGTGACTTCGATCGTGGCTATGCACATGTGAGCACTCGGCAAAATTTACAGATCAACTGGCCCGAACTCGAGCGGGTTCCCGACATTTTGGCCGAGCTTGCTAAAGTTGAAATGCACGCCATTCAGACAAGCGGTAATTGCATCCGCAATATCACAACCGACCAGTTCGCAGGAGTGGCCAAGGGAGAAGCACTTGACCCAAGACCATACTGCGAAATTCTTCGACAGTGGAGCACCCTTCATCCCGAGTTCGCGTTCCTACCTCGTAAGTTCAAGATTGCAGTTTCGGCAAATCAAACGGATCGGGCGGTAATACTGGCGCATGACATTGGGATCGAACTCGATACTGATTCAACGCACGGTGTCACTGCAACGGTCTACGTTGGAGGGGGTTTGGGTCGCACACCAATGATAGGTAGCTTGTTGAAAGAGCGATTACCCATCCAACAGCTCATCAGTTATCTAGAGGCTACTCTTCGGGTGTACAACCAGTTTGGGCGTCGTGATAACAAATACAAGGCACGTATCAAGATCCTAGTGAAAGCGATGGGCATCAGTGCATTCGCAGACAAAGTCGAGGCCCAGTGGGCTGTCACCCGACAAAGTCCAACCGACATCACCGCAGCAGAGATCGAGCGAGTGGCACAGTTTTTTAGTGAGCCCCACTATCTCGATCCGCAACACATTGATACAGACTGTTTGCCGAGTGCGATGGCGCACAATCGACTATTTGCCCGCTGGGTAGCGAATAATACCGCCGAGCATCGTCGCCCGGGATACCGCATTGTGACAGTAGCCCTGAAGTCAGCAGGGCAAGCACCAGGCGACGTCACTCACCAGCAGCTAGACGCCCTAGCCTCCCTCGCCGACCAATACAGCTTTGGCGAGGTTAGAACAACTCACCAGCAGAATATTGTGCTTGCTGACGTACAAGAAGACGAGTTACCGGCTCTATGGCATCAACTGCAGGAGCATCAGCTCGCAGCACCGACAGCAGGTACTTTACATGACATGATTTGCTGCCCCGGTGGTGACTTTTGCTCGCTCGCCAACGCCAAATCAATACCCATCGCCAATGCCATACAAGATCGTTTTGATGACCTGGACTACGTGTGTGATCTCGGTCCTATAGAGCTCAATATCAGTGGATGCATGAACGCTTGTGGACACCATCACGTGGGACACATCGGAATCCTGGGGGTTGATAAGAAAGGACGGGAGTTCTATCAAATTGCGTTAGGCGGACGCCAAGGCAAAGAGGCTGCGATCGGCAAAATACTCGGGCCGTCATTCAGTCAAGACGCGATTGCCGATGTCGTTGAGACGATACTCAGCACCTATGTCGAACATCGAATCGAACCCGAGACCTTTATCGACACCTATGACCGTATTGGCATCGAGACCTTCAAGGAGGCGGTATATGCATCTGCTCACTAACGTCCCCGTAAGTCTTCCGCAGCCATCGAATGCAGATAGGTTTTGGGCCGTCGACACTCAGTCACAAAGCGCCGAACAAGTGCTGACTATTCAAGAGTGGGTACTGGATCTCCCCTCACCCGCCGTTTCAGTCGCCATTCATGCGGGTGAAGAGTTTTCTGAACTATTTCCCTACTTAGGACATCTCGAGCTTATCGAAGTGCACTTCCCCGTTTTTACTGATGGCCGAGGTTTTTCGACCGCACGAGAGCTTAGAGAGCGAGGCTATAACGGCATCCTCAAAGTGCGCGGGCACGTCTTACTCGATCAGGTCGAGTACTTGTCACGATGTGGGTTCGATGCCTTCGAGTTCCAAGAGCCAGGACAGGCTGAAGCAGCGCTACTGAGACTATCAGTGGTCAAAGAAGTGTATCAAGGCGATGCGCGACAGCCGCTGCCGCTCTTTAGACGTCGATAAGTTGGCTTCTAATTGCATCTGACACAGCCGCTCGACTTAGGGCGGTAATAGCAGTAACTTAGGCGGATGGATCCTCAAAGTATCACGTTTTCATTCTTTCTCATTTTCACGGGCGCGGCTGTTTTGGCCACCATCGCTCTCTACACACGCCAACCACTGATTATTGCCTATGTTTTGTTAGGTATAGGAATCGGGCCATCGGGTTTTGCCTGGGTAGTCGACCTGAATCTACTGGCCGATATTGCGCATATTGGGATCATTTTCCTACTCTTCCTGCTAGGTCTGGACATGCAACCCTCTGCGCTACTGGCGACCCTCAAGAAAAGCACGCCTGTTGCCGTGATTAGTTCCCTGTTATTTTTCTTAGGCACATCGCTCATTGCTAGGGCACTTGGCTTCGATACTCAAGATAGCGCCATTATCGGAGCCGCCATGATGTTCTCATCGACGATTATTGGTATTAAGCTTCTACCAACAACCATTCTGCACCACAAACACATGGGTGAGATGATGGTGGGCCTACTGCTGTTGCAGGACATATTGGCCATTATTGTACTCATTGCTCTCACCTCTCTGGGGAGTGATCAAACCACCGAATCGAATCTTATCGATTTGGTTTTGGTGCCGGTCATCGGACTACCGCTTTTGGTTGCAGCATGCTACGGCGCTGTTCACTGGGTCTTACAGCCCCTACTCGCCAAGTTCGATCGATTTCAAGAATATCTTTTCTTAGTCGCCATTGGTTGGTGTCTTGGTATCGCAGAAGTCGCGACTGCGATGGGCCTGAGTGCAGAGATTGGCGCTTTCATAGCCGGCGTTACCGTCGCAACGAGCCCCATCGCTCAGTACATTGCCATCAGCCTCAAGCCTTTGCGCGATTTTTTCTTAATTCTGTTCTTCTTTTCCGTGGGTGCTCGACTTGAGCTCGCGGCACTGCCTCAAGTCGCTTTCGCGGTCATAACAATGACTATCGTTGTGCTCAGTTTTAAGCCTGTCGTGTATCGATTACTCCTGCGGCAAGTGAGTGAGCGCAGAGAATTGGCATGGAGCATGGGGTTCCGGTTAGGGCAAGCAAGTGAATTCTCGCTACTAATAGGCTATGTCGCCCTATCCCACAACTTGTTGAGTGCCTCTGGCGCGGTATTGATTCAAGCGGTAACGATTCTGACTCTGCTGGTCTCTAGCTACATAGTGGTGCTGAATTTCCCAACGCCCATCGCGGTAAGCGATCGCCTGAGACGCGATTAAGGTGTTGACGTATTTGCAGATTCGCAGATTGGCGTCACTAAATCAGTCCCCAAGAGCTAAAAAGCCCCAGAACACGACATTCTGGGGCTCAATGTGACCATCCCTACTCTGACTTAGAGTGCGGCTTCAAGCTCAGGTAACGCAGTGAAAAGATCGCTCACCAAGCCGTAGTCCGCCACCTGAAAAATAGGCGCATCTTCGTCTTTGTTAATCGCGACAATCACTTTAGAGTCTTTCATACCTGCCAAATGCTGAATCGCACCAGAGATACCAACAGCAATATACAGATCAGGAGCAACGATTTTACCCGTTTGTCCAACTTGCATATCATTTGGCACAAAACCGGCATCTACCGCGGCGCGTGATGCACCAATTGCCGCATTGAGTTTGTCTGCAATGCCGTCAAGAAGCGCAAAGTTTTCACCATTCTGCATGCCTCGGCCGCCCGAAATAACGGCAGACGCTGCTGTAAGTTCAGGTCGATCTGATACTGCGACTTCTTCTTTTACAAAAGCAGAAATCCCAGCGTCGTGCACACTAGAAACGGCTTCAATCGACGCAGATCCACCCTCGGCAGGTGCGGGATCGAAGGAGGTACCGCGAACAGTAATCACTTTCTTGGCATCTGATGATTGAACGGTCGCAATCACGTTACCGGCATAAATAGGCCGTTTGAAGGTGTCGGTCGACTCAACAGACATGATCTCAGAAATCTGAGCAACATCGAGTAGAGCTGCAACACGCGGCATAATGTTTTTCGCCGAAGCCGTTGCAGTCGCTATGACCGCCTCATAGCCAGCACCCAGCTCAGCGACCAGCAAACTCACATTCTCAGCCAAGTGGTGCGCGTAAGCTGCGTTGTCGGCGAGCAGAACCTTACTCACGCCCGCTACGGCAGCCGCTTCAGTGGCAACTGCAGCACAATCAGCTCCAGCAACCACAATGTGGATATCACCGCCCATTTGTTGGGCAGCCGTGACTGCTGACAAGGTGGCGGGCTTCAGTGTTTGGTTGTCGTGTTCTGCTAAAATCAATGTACTCATGAAATCACCTTTGCTTCATTCTTCAGCTTATCAACGAGTTGAGCGACATCAGCCACCTTAATACCAGCCTGTCTTTCAGCCGGTGGCTCGACACGCAGTTGGGTTACGTGAGATGTCACAGCCACACCAAGATCATCGGGCGTGAACACATCAAGCGGTTTCTTTTTGGCTTTCATAATATTAGGTAGCGACGCATAACGCGGCTCATTCAAACGCAGGTCAGTCGTTACAATCGCTGGTAGCGTGAGGTTCAGTGTTTGCAGGCCACCATCGATTTCGCGAGTCACAGCAACATGAGCGCCATCAATTTTAACTTCGGATGCAAACGTTCCTTGCGCCATACCGGTAAGCGCACCCAGCATCTGTCCAGTTTGGTTGTTGTCTCCGTCAATAGATTGCTTGCCCAGAACAACAAGCTGAGGCGCTTCTTTCTCGACCACTGCCTTGAGGAGTTTGGCAATGACCAAAGGCTCCAGTGCACCCTCTACTTCGACCTGAATTGCACGATCTGCGCCAAGCGCCAAAGCTGTTCTCAGTTGTTCCTGACAGGCTTTAGGGCCTACAGAGACAGCAACCACCTCAGTCGCCACACCGGCTTCTTTCAGACGGACAGCTTCTTCAACAGCGATTTCACAGAATGGGTTAATCGCCATTTTGACGTTGTTCAAATCGACATCTGAACCATCGCCTTTAGCTCGAACTTTTACGTTGTAGTCGACAACGCGCTTAACTGCGACAAGAACCTTCATGGATTCTCCGGTATATGTTGTGTTAATGACAGAAACCGCGGCCTAGCCACGATACGTTACGGGCAGGTAGAATGCCGTTTCACTAATTAAAGGTCAACCCAACGCGCCTTATGT
This sequence comes from Aequoribacter sp., assembly GCA_965656045.1. GTDB lineage: Bacteria > Pseudomonadota > Gammaproteobacteria > Pseudomonadales > Halieaceae > Aequoribacter. The sequence continues at coordinate 16,368 of CBFHJC010000003.1, read as the reverse complement.
TTACCCAAATGCAATTGATAGGCGCTGTATTTCGTGCTTCAAGTCGATATAATCGAACTTTCGGTATTTTAATCTATCTGACACAAAAAAACACACCCTGAATACCAGGCATAGAGGACGAGTTATGGAACGCGAATCAATGGAGTTTGACGTCGTAATTGTTGGGGCTGGCCCAAGCGGGCTAAGTGCAGCTTGCCGGTTAATGCAGTTAGCGAACGAGTCTAATTCAGAGATCAGTGTTTGCGTCGTCGAGAAAGGCTCCGAGGTCGGCGCACATATCTTGTCGGGCGCGGTACTAGAGCCCAGAGCACTCAATGAGTTATTCCCGGACTGGCAGGATCGTGATGCACCCATCACGACTCAAGTAACCGACGATATTTTTTACTACTACACCTCCAAAGGCGGTGCAGTCAAACTCCCAGGATTTGCCGTTCCCAAGCCAACCCATAACGATGGCAATTACATTGTCTCGATGGCAAACGTGTGTCGCTGGCTGGCAGAGCAGGCAGAAGGCTTAGGCGTCGAAATCTACCCTGGGTTTGCGGCTGCCGAGATCTTATACCACGAAAACGGCGCGGTTAAGGGCATTGCGACTGGCGAGATGGGTGTTTCTGCCGAAGGTGAACAAAAAGACGGCTACGTAGCCAGCATGGAACTCCATGCCAAATATACGCTGTTTGCTGAAGGCTGCCGCGGCCACCTAGGCAAGCAACTGATAGAGCGCTTCGATTTAAATAACGGAAAAGATCCCCAGCATTACGGCATAGGTATTAAGGAAGTTTGGGAGATACCCGCAGAACAGCACGCTGAGGGCACTGTTATCCATGGTTTAGGATGGCCCTTAGCAGAGTCCGGTTCGAGTGGCGGTGCTTTCCTTTATCATGCCGACAATAACCAAGTCTATATTGGCTTGATTACAGATCTGAACTATAGCAATCCGCACGTGAGCCCATTTGAAGAGTTTCAGCGCTGGAAGAAGCACCCTGAAACAGCGAAATATCTGCAAGGTGGGACTCGAATCGCCTACGGCGCGCGTGCTATTGCGAAAGGTGGTCTGAACTCGCTACCGAAGATGCACTTCCCGGGGGGATTAGTCATCGGCTGCGATGCAGGAACTCTCAATGCCGTTAAAATCAAAGGTAATCACACCGCAATGAAGAGCGGAATGATCGCGGCAGAAACGGTCTTCAGTGCCCTATCAGCGGGAGAACCCAGCGCCGATCTAGTGCAGTTTGATACCCAACTGAAGCAATCATGGCTTTACGACGAGCTCTACACCACACGCAATTTCGGCGGCCTGATGCATAAATTTAAGGGTCTTGTGGGTGCCGGCCTAGTCTGGATCGACCAAACGATATTCCGAGGCAAACTGCCCTTCACCTTGCACGATACCGTACCGGATCACGCTGCTATGAAACCGGCAGCTGAGTGTCGCAAAATCAGTTACGACAAACCCGATAACGTGCTCACTTTCGATCGCTTAAGCTCGGTTTTCTTATCAAATACGAACCACGAGGAAGATCAACCCTGCCACCTGCGGTTGGCGGACGCAACCATTCCGATATCAAAGAATCTTCCGCTGTACGACGAACCGGCTCAGCGCTACTGTCCGGCAGGGGTTTATGAAATCGTAGAAGAAGCAAGCGGACCCCGATTTCAGATCAACGCTCAAAACTGTGTTCATTGCAAAACCTGCGACATCAAAGACCCATCACAGAATATCAACTGGGTGACGCCCGAGGGTTTCGGCGGACCAAACTATCCCAACATGTAAGTCGCTCAAACCGGTTAGTGGCCAAATTCTTGGCCACTAACCGAGCCGAAACACCGTTCCCGCGCTCTCTACAACGACGCTGCCATTAAACTCGTAGGCGCTGTCACAAAGATGATACCAAGCATTTCGTGACAGCCTGGCGGTCAGTCCATTGGGAAGCCCCATAAACGCCCCTTGACCGCGCTCATCCAAACGTAATGGATAATGCTCGGAAATGGGGTAGCTGAGGCCGTTGTTTACCTCTGCAATCCAAACAGGCTGTGTCCCTGTTGAATCTTGGGTGATGGTGTCAACAACAAGGGCATGACCTTCGACTCGAATACGCCATTTTTCGACTGGCGTGACAAGATAGTACTCTCCATCATGCTCGCGCCTTAGGATCTTGGCGAACAATGCCACTAGGGCCGCACGCTGAATCTTTGATCCCTCGTGGAACCAATTCCCATTGGCGTCTATCAGAATATCAATATCACCACTGAGCTCTGGCGACCACTCGGAAACTGGGGGCGCACTGCCCCCTTTCACTTGGCGATGGAGTCGGTCGTAAAACCCAGTCACCGAAGACTAGTCCGTTGGACCCACTAAACGAACATTGATGACGCCCTCGAGGGCACGGAGCACAGTTAGAGTCTCGTCCGACGGACAGGTTTCCATATCGATCAGGTTATACGCCAACTCACCGCGGCTCTTGTTGAGCATGTCGGCGACATTGATATCTGCGTCCGCCAAGACCGCCAGTACGCTACCGAGAATTTTCGGCACATTGTTATTGGTCACAGCAATTCGACAGCCTGGCGTTCGCTCAAGGTAAACAGACGGGAAATTGACTGAGTTTTTAATGTTCCCGTTCTCTAGAAAATCTTTGATCTGATCAGCAGCCATAACGGCGCAGTTGTCCTCCGCCTCTGCTGTCGACGCGCCAATATGTGGCATTAAAATAACGTCGTCACGGCCGATTAATCCGGGAGTCGGAAAATCAGCAATATAGGCTTTCAACCTGTCAGCATCTAACGCTTTGATCAGCGCAGGCTCATGAACAATCTCTTGGCGTGCAAAATTGAGCAGCGTCGCGCCCTGCTTGCAGTTCGACAACAATTCGTCATTCACAAGATCGCGGGTTGAATCAAGCACGGGAAGATGCAAAGTGACAAAATCGCTCCGCGCAAATAAAGACGCGAGTGCATCTGCTTTCTCGACTTGGCTGCTTAAACGCCACGCTGCTTCTACTGACAGCGCCGGATCGTAGCCGATCACTCGCATACCCATTTGCAGCGCCATGTCAGCTACCAACGAACCGATCGCTCCAAGACCGACGACACCCAGCGTTTTGCCAGCCACCTCGGTGCCCTTGAAGCGCTTCTTTTCAGCTTCCAGCAAGGCATTTAAAGCCGCTTTATCATCGTGATCTGTGAGGGTATCAACCCAATTAACACCCGCAATAATGCCTCGAGAGCCGAGTAGCAATGCCGTAGCAACCAACTCCTTCACTGCATTCGCATTGGCTCCTGGCGAATTAAAAACAGGGATGCCGCGACGCGAGCAGATATCGACCGGAATATTATTCGTACCCGCCCCTGCTCGACCAATCGCAAGCACCGAAGATGCTATGTCATCCTCTTGCAGCTTGTAGCTCCTCAGCAGGATTGCATCTGGCGCATTAAACTCGCTGGCGACTTCGTAATTGGGTCGGGGAAGTCGATCTAAACCTTTCACTGAGATGGCGTTTTTCGTTAATACCTTATAGGGCATAAAAGCCTGTTCCTTGTCGCTGAAAGTTATGACTCAAAATTATTTGTACGATTCGACATCGCCTGCTCACTGGTAAACCTGTATCTCAGCCTCTGTCTCAAGAGTCGCTGCGACTGCAGCTTGAGCTAAGCGCTGCAAGAGTCGTCGCTGCGATTGTTCAGTGCGATCTAATGTCGTTGCACCCAAGCGCTCCTCCGAGCCCGCCTTCACACGAAATAACTGGAACACAACGGCATCGCCGTTCGCCAGCAATTCATAGCGAGCAAGTGGTAACTCGTTTACTGGAGCTCTAAAAACAGCACCTACCCAATCGCGGTCCATTTCACCGCTTTGACGGTTAGCATCAATCACCACCTGCCAATCAAGTCCCTCTCGCTGCGCCAGAGACTCGAGGTCGACACCCTGAGAGAGCTCTGTCGCCAACTCTCCAGCCAATTGTGCTAAGGCGTCAAGCTCCGCTTGATACTGCAGATTTGCCTGAATGTCCTCTCGCACAGCATCAAGTTCAAGTGCTGCCGGCGGGAAGTGCTCGGTCACGCGCAAGGCGACGAATTCATCTTCGGAGATCTCAAGGACATCGCTATTGTAACGATCTACCACGAGCGCCTCTGAGAAAGCCGCATTCATTACCGATTCATTCGCAAAGATACCCTCTTGCTGGGTGCGCGAAACCTTGTCCGCGCTTAATATTGGCAAACCTAGCTCTGCAGCGGGATCCGACAGATTCGGGGCGGTGTAGGCTAAGTCTCGCAGGCGTTCAACCTGAGACACCAGTCGACGCCGCGCATCGCTCTCAGCTAAAGTGACCTCGAGTTGCCCACGCATTTCATCAAAAGTAGGTGGCGCCTCTGAGCGACGATCAGTGACGAGCAGGAAATGAGTGCCGGCGTCTGTCACAACGGGCCCCGAAATTTCGTTAAGCTCGAGTGAAGCAATTGCGTCTTCCATTGGCTGAGGGAACAATTCACCGTTGGTATAGCCAAGATCTCCGCCCTCTGAGCTTGAGCCAATATCATCTGACTGAGATAGAGCAACATCAGCAAAGCGCTCGCCACTATTGAGCGAGCTCGCGACACGCTCGACTCTTGCAGCGTAGTCTTCGCTGGACTCATCGTCGGCCTGAATCAATAACACGTGTGAGACTCGCGTTTCGCTCTCATAGGCATAGTCGTCTATTTCAAGCTCATACGCCGCCCTTAGATCCGCTTCATCAACAGGCTCAAAATAATCCTCAGATTTGAGATGAACATAATTCACAGAAACACGTTCTTCGGAGGTAAACGCGTCTCGGTTCGCCTCAAAATATTGAACGATATCAGACTCACTCACTACCACCTGACCCGCCACTTTACCGCGCGGAATGACTGCATAGCGCACACTGCGCTGCTCGCCGTGCACCGTGGCTAGCACCTCACGCTCGAGTGGTGTAGCGAGCTCACTATCTAGAAGCCCCACGGTGAGCTGACGCACCATCTCGTCTGACTTCAGCGCTTCTTTGAACGAAAGAGGTGTGAAACCAGCCATTGCGAGCGACTGGGTATAGAGTTCTGGTGAAAACACACCATCAATCTGGAAACTAGGAATAGAGGCGACCAGTTCGCCCAGCAACTTGTCACTCGCAGTAAGGCTCCAAGACGCCGCCCATTGCTGCTGCAAGCGCGTTGCAATAATGCCCTGCAAGGCCTGTCGGGTGAGCTGTTGCTCATCAAACAACTCAGGCCTGAAATTTTCACCTAATAGCTCAGCTAAGCTCTGCTTCTGTCGAGCCACTGCCTGCTGCACCTCGAAAGCACTGACTTTCTCGCCGTTGATCTCGGCTACCGAATCATCGCTACCACCCAACAAAATTGATTCGACGCCAAACAGCGCAAAGGAAAGAACAATAAGGCCAATTATTACTTTGAAAACAGGGCCTTTCGTGCCACTTCTAATGGTCTGTAACATGATTTCTCGAGTCCGTTATACAAAAAAAAGCGCACTTGCAAGTGCGCTTTTCTACGATGACTTGCAAGCCGGTATCGGCACTATGCCAGGGGCATAAGGATACCAAGCTTACAGGGAGTGTTACTAGCTATTTACTGCATCTTTAAGGGCTTTACCTGCTTTAAAGCTAGGTACATTGGCTGCCGCGATTTGGATCTCAGCACCTGTTTGGGGATTTCGACCAGTACGCGCTGCACGTGGCTTCACTTGGAAAGTACCAAACCCAACGAGAGAGACTTGATCGCCTTTCTTCAATGCGCCTGTTACAGATGATACGACTGCATCTAAGGCCCGACCTGCAGACGCTTTTGAGATATCTGCTGACGCTGCAATGGCGTCTATTAATTCACTTTTATTCACGCTGTTCCCCTTGTGGATAGATTCTTTAGTACGGACCTTAGTCCGGCGTTGCCAACCCTAGCCTACTGCCAGAAACAGATCAATCGGCATTTCGATATACTGCTTCTCGTGTATGCTATAACTGCTTAAAAGCCGTGATCTCGGTAGTTCCCAGCCTTTTTTGCCAACCCCCCGACTGTATAACACTGAGCCGAGTTTGGTCAACAAAGTTCTGCTAATGAGGCTTAATCCGTTCCTCACCAGCACTGCGGTCGTCTTTATTTTGCTGCGCAATCGAGTCTAGAAATGCTTCATCGGTGAGCGGCTCCGGATTCCGCTCGAGCGCGATGCTAAGAACTTCATCAACCCACTTCACGCAATGAATCGTGAGTGCACCTTTAATGTTGTCAGGCACCTCCTGCAGATTCCGCTCATTCTCAGAGGGAATGATCACCGTCTTAATCCCACCTCGACGAGCTGCGAGTAGTTTCTCTTTTAGGCCCCCTATCGGCAGCACTTCACCCCGCAGAGTGATCTCTCCAGTCATCGCGACATCAGATCGCACAGGTATACCGGTTGCAACCGACACCAGCGCAGTGCACATTGCCACACCCGCACTCGGACCGTCTTTAGGGGTCGCACCCTCAGGAACATGAATGTGCAAATCGTGTTTGTCGTAATAAGTTGCTGGAATCCCCAAGCCCTGGGCCCGGCTCCTTACGACCGTGGTCGCTGCCGCAATAGACTCCTGCATAACATCGCCTAAGGACCCTGTCTTGATATGACGCCCTTTTCCAGGTACCGCCATCGCCTCTATCGTAAGCAACTCGCCTCCCACAGAAGTCCATGCCAAGCCAGTCACCTGACCGATCTTGTTCTTCTCGTCGGCGACACCAAAATTATACTTTCGAACCCCTAGTAACTCGTTAAGATCCTCAGGGGCGATATCTCGGTTACCATTTCTCTCGCCCAAGGCCAGTGATTTGACGACCTTCCGAGCCAGTTTGGCAAGCTCCCTCTCGAGTGAGCGGACACCGGCTTCTCTGGTGTAATATCGGATGACATCCAGTAACGCCTCTTCAGACACAGATACTTCACCCGCTTTTAACCCATTCACCTTGAGTTGCTTTGGCAGCAAATAACGCGTGGCAATATTCAGTTTTTCGTCTTCGGTATAACCGGGGATTCGAATGACTTCCATACGATCTAAGAGTGGACCCGGGATGTTCATGCTATTCGAAGTACACACAAACATAACGTCCGACAGATCATAGTCTACTTCGAGATAATGATCGTTAAACGCGTGGTTTTGCTCAGGATCAAGCACTTCAAGCATCGCCGACGCAGGATCTCCACGATGATCCATGCCCATTTTGTCGATCTCGTCGAGCAAGAAGAGCGGATTCTTGACGCCAGCTTTGGCCATTTTCTGCAGTAGCTTGCCGGGCATAGATCCGATATACGTGCGGCGATGCCCACGAATTTCAGCCTCGTCTCTCACCCCGCCTAAGGCCATTCGAACAAACTTTCGATTCGTGGCTCTGGCAATAGATTCGCCCAACGAGGTCTTACCCACTCCAGGAGGCCCTACCAAACACAATACGGGACCCCTTACTTTGCGGACTCTCTTTTGTACCGCCAAATATTCGAGAATACGATCCTTCACTTCCTCGAGACCAAAGTGATCCGCCTCTAATACAGCTTGAGCGCGCTTAAGATCATGCTTCACTTTGCTTCGTTTAGACCAAGGGACACTGACCATCCAATCTATATAGCCGCGCACGACAGAGGCTTCAGCTGACATTGGTGACATCATTTTAAGCTTGGATAACTCAGCATCGACTTTGGTTTTTGCCTCGGCCGGCATGTTTGCCTGCTGCACTTTCTTTACGAGCTCGTCCATTTCATTGGGCACATCGTCTAGGTCGCCCAACTCCTTTTGGATCGCCTTCATCTGCTCATTCAGATAGTACTCGCGCTGGGATTTCTCCATTTGCTTCTTGACGCGGCCTCGGATTCGCTTCTCGACTTGAAACACACCAAGCTCCGCATCCATCAAACCCATGAGATGTGCTCCGCGCTGGCCGACATCTGCAAATTCTAACAGCGCTTGCTTCTCTTCTATCGAAACCGAAATATGTGCGGCCATGGTGTCGAGAAGACGACCCACGTCGTCTATGCCACTTAAAGACGACAACACTTCGGCGGGTACTTTCTTGCTGGTGGTCACATACTTTTCGAACAGTTCAGACGCCGCTTTGTGAAGGGCCTCTGCTTCTACGTCCGAAATATCCTCTGCATCAACTTCTCTGCAAGTGGCCATCGAAAAACCCAAGGACTCATCGATTCGACTTAATGCCGCACGATAATCCCCTTCGACCAAAACTTTAATGGTGCCATCGGGTAGTTTAAGTAACTGCAGAATGCTCGCGACCGTGCCCGTAGTGAACAAATCGCTTTCGCCTGGATCGTCGTTATTGGAATCACGCTGTGCTACCAGCAAGACCTGCTTGCCATGATTCATTGCGTATTCAAGGGCCTCGATCGACTTCTCGCGACCAACAAAGAGCGGCAAGACCATGTGCGGATACACCACCACGTCTCGCAGAGGTAATAAAGGGAATACCGTAACTGAATCAGTAGTCATACTCGCGCTCCAAATTGCCAAATCTCGATTATGAGATGGGGTCTGCGGCCTAAAATTGCAAGGGCCGCATTATTAATCGTCAGCAGCGCCAACTCTTTGAGCGGGTTCGTTGTTTTGATATACCAGAAGCGGCTCAGACTCGCCTTTGATCACAGACTCATCAACGACAACCTTAACAACGTCTTCTCGCGAAGGGATACTGTACATAGAATCGAGTAACACGCCTTCAAGGATAGAACGGAGTCCCCGCGCGCCTGTTTTTCGCTCCATCGCTTTACGAGCAATCGCCTCTAAGCCATCTTCACGGAAGTCGATCTCAACGCCTTCCATCTCAAACAGGCGCTTATACTGCTTGGTCAGCGCATTCTTAGGCTCAGTCAGGATTTGCACGAGCGCTTGAACATCGAGCTCCTCGAGGGTTGCAATCACCGGAAGTCTTCCAACAAACTCTGGAATCAATCCATACTGCACTAAGTCATCGGGCTCTAGGTCGTGAAGCATCTCGCCGAAATCTTTCTTCTGTGCCTTGCCCTTCACCTCGGCGTTAAACCCGATACCGCCCTTATCAGAACGATTACTGATCACTTTATCGAGACCGGCAAACGCACCGCCGCAGATGAACAGGATATTCGAGGTATCGACCTGCAAAAACTCTTGCTGAGGGTGTTTACGACCACCTTGCGGTGGGACCGAGGCGACCGTGCCCTCGATCAACTTTAGGAGCGCTTGTTGAACGCCTTCACCAGACACATCACGGGTGATCGATGGGTTATCTGACTTACGGCTGATTTTATCGATTTCATCAATATAGACGATACCGACCTGCGCTTTTTCTACATCGTAATCACATTTTTGAAGCAACTTTTGAATGATGTTCTCGACATCTTCGCCCACATAGCCGGCTTCGGTAAGCGTGGTCGCGTCAGCGATTGTGAACGGTACGTCTAATAAGCGCGCGAGGGTCTCTGCAAGCAGGGTTTTACCACTTCCTGTAGGGCCCACAAGCAAGATATTACTTTTACCCAGCTCAACCGCTTCACCACCCGCTTGTCCATGGCGTAGGCGCTTATAGTGATTATAAACCGCTACTGACAGCACTTTTTTGGCACGCTGCTGTCCAATCACATACTCATCGAGGATGGCATTGATCTCTACCGGGACTGGCAGATGGTCACTACTCTCGGCGTTGACAGAATCTTGGATTTCTTCACGGATAATATCGTTGCACAAATCCACGCATTCATCGCAGATAAAGACGGAAGGTCCGGCGATCAGTTTCCGCACTTCATGCTGGCTCTTTCCACAGAAAGAACAGTAGAGTAATTTGCCGTTGTCGTCTTTCGAGGGCATTTTATCGTCCGCCATGAGTCATTGTCTGTAAAGTCGTACGATGATGGGTTTGATCTGGTTTTGCAAGTCTAACGCAGGGATTGATTGCGAAACCGACTTTGCTAGGCGCGACTACTGACAACGTCATCAACCAGTCCGTAAGCTTTGCTCTGCTCTGCATCCATGAATCGATCGCGTTCAGTATCGCGTTCAATGACCTCAATGCTCTGACCAGTATGCTCTGCCATTAAACGGTTAAGTCGTTCTCTAATAATAAGAATTTCTTTCGCCTGAATATCGATATCGGTGGCTTGACCTTGCGCGCCGCCGCTTGGCTGATGAATCATTGTACGAGCATTCGGCAAACAAAACCGCTTACCTTTCGCACCGGCAGACAGCAGAAATGCGCCCATAGAGGCCGCTTGTCCAATACAAGTCGTCGACACGTCTGGCTTAATAAACTTCATAGTGTCGTAAATCGCCAATCCAGCGGTCACCGAACCACCGGGGCTGTTGATGTAAAGATGGATATCTTTATCTGGATTCTCTGATTCTAAGAACAATAATTGGGCAACGATCAGATTCGCCATGTAGTCTTCAACTTGACCTACCACGAATACCACGCGCTCTTTGAGTAGCCGAGAATAAATGTCATAAGAGCGCTCACCTCGCGAGGTTTGCTCAACGACCATCGGAATTAATCCTATATTTTCGACTTTCTGCATCGTGCCCTCTCTTATTAACCCTAGGATTATTGTGCGTTTGCAGCCTGACCAGCACTAATTGCTTCTTGATATGTGCACGGTTTATCTTCAATCACAAGCTGCGTCTCGAGGTGCGCCACTAGTTGATCCTCTAGTACACGGTTCTCGATCGCGTTCAGTTGCTCGGGGTTACTATAGTAGTAATTCACAACTTCTTCAGGATCTTCGTAAGTAGACGCCATTTCGTTGATCGCCTCTTTCACTTTATCGGCGTCGGGCTTGATGTTGAGTTCAGTCACCAAAGTCGACAAAACCAAGCCAAGCTTCACTCGCGGCATCGCTCGATCAGTGAACATCTCTGCAGGAAGAAGCGAATCCAAATCCAAGCCTTGCGCAGGCGCCCCACCGAACTGCTGGAACATCTGTTGACGCATCGCTTTCACTTCCTGATCAATCAGAGCCGCAGGAACGATAATATCGTCATAGGTTTCAAGAACTGCATCCATGACCTGCTTTTTAACCGATGCTGAAACCGCATTTTTGAGCTCGCGCGCCATATTAGCCGCGATTTCTTCTCTGAATTTTTCTTCACCGCCCTCTGAGACACCATATTTCTCAAACAAAGTCTCATCCATCGGCGCTAACACTTGCTCTTTCACTTCCTTTAACGTGATATCAAAGGTCACAGCGGCGCCCTTGAGCGCTTCGTTGTGGTAGTCGTCAGGAAAACTGAGCTCAAGCGTTTTGCTCTCACCTGCCGACATGCCCTCAATACCCGCTTCAAATCCGGGAATCATCCGACCCGATCCGAGTTGAAGAGTACTATCCTCGGCAGATCCACCGTCAAACGGCTCGCCTTCTTTCTTGCCGAGATAATCGATCACTACAGTATCGCCATCGGCGGCGGCACGCTCAACTGTCTCGAGGCTTCCCTGTTGCTTTCTAAAAATCTCGATGATGTTGTCGATGTCAGCGGGTGTCACTTCAGCAACCGGCCGTTCGACGGTTGTCGATTTCAGCTCGCGTGTCTCGATTTCTGGGAACACTTCGAAAACTGCCACGTACTCGAGATCCTGACCGGCTTCCATTTGGGTCGGTTCAATCGATGGCTGACCGGCTGGTCGAAGCTTTTCTTGGACGATCGCTTCTTGGAACGTTTGTCCCATTACCTCTCCAAGCACCTCTCTTCGAATACCCTCACCATAGCGCTGACGGATGACCTTGAAAGGCACTTTACCTGGTCTGAATCCGTTAATTCGCACATTTTGAGCACCCTGCTGTAATCGCTTGGTGACTTCGTCTTCGATACGCTGAGCCGGAACACCAACGGTCATACGACGCTCAAGACCTGACGTCGTTTCGAGTGATACTTGCATTCAATTTCCTCTAGAATCAGTGATCTCAGGCCATGACAACGGCCTGAGAACCCTTATATGGTGCGGAAGGAGAGACTCGAACTCTCACGCCTCGCGGCGCTGGAACCTAAATCCAGTGCGTCTACCAATTTCGCCACTTCCGCGTTTGCTTAAGGCTGTGTTTCTGGGATCAGCAACGACAGCTCAATCAAGGGACGCGATTGTGCCACAGAGGTACAGTGCGTTCAACATCAGGCAGCGACTTTGATCCTAGAAACCGAATTTATACAACAATGCGACTCTTACGTGAGGCAGGCCGGATCAAACGCATAGTGACCGTCCAACCAATCTCTAAACTCTGTGACAGCTGGATCGTTGAACTGCGCCAGCTGATGCCGAATCTGAGTACCGTAGTTGCGGTTTATCTCGTCCAACGTCTTGCTCTCACAAACATCAGCCCAGTCATAGAGCCAGGTCGAAAAGTCTGGGCCAAGCACGACATCTAACACTGCTTTAACTTGATGAGGATCACGGCGAGCGTGCAAGGATGACAATCCACTGAGCCCTAACACTGAAAGCCGCGGTTGATTCATGGGGTTACATAAGTGCCCCGACAGATTCGAGACTCCCTCGCTTCGATGCGCCAGAGGCTTCAAATAGAGATGCTGTGATCGCTCACGGCCATCATTTACCGGATAATTATCCCAAATGACGAGTGCTTCGCCCCATAACGATTGCGCGCAATCGATATCATTTTGAGTCAACTGTTCAGAGCAAACGAGAGGCCCTGTCCAGAACACGCTGCTGTTCGAGGGGAGCGCCGCCCTAACAGTCTGAATGTAATCGTCTGGCCGAGCACCAAACAACCGCTCAAGAACAGGGTCCTGGCTATAATAGCTTGGGCAAACCAGGAGCGGAATCGCTGGGCATTGGACGCTGACTCGTTCGATTAACTCTGCTTGATAGCTCGCGGTATACCGACTCAACACCTGCATATCATCGAATAACACGGCAAGGCACGACGGGTTACATGATGCTATCTGCTCCAACTTTGTCTCGAGAGCACGCCAGTCGGCCGGTGAAAAACCTGCATTTATTCCGCTCGGAGAGAAGCCTAAACCCCACCGCACACCGGTCGCCTGATATCGAGTGGACTGCTCTCTTAAGAATACGAGATGATCTTGCGAGAAGGGATTACGCCACTCTTGTCGCAAGTAACGATCGGATTTAGGCGCATAAATATAAGTATTAAACCCGAGGTCAGCGAACCACTGAGCAGCCAAAAGACGGTCGGTTCGACGCCATTCCCGCCCGTAAAACCCTTCGATAACGCCAATCCAAGGTTCAGGCATGCGTCAAAGGGTGTGGGTAGACTTTGCCGAGTCGAGCATTCCGGCCAGATGATGCTCGATCCGCTTCTTAACGGTTGCATCATTGTCGCTGAAGTGAACACCAATCCCAGGCAATCTATTGCCCTGCGGAGCAATGGGGGTAATCCAAACCACTTGGCCTGTCACAGGAATTTTCTCGGGCTCATCCATCAGGCTCAGTAACATAAAAACCTCGTCACCGATTGCGTAGTGCTTAGACGTTGGGGCGAACAAGCCACCATTGCGAAGAAACGGCATGTAAGCGGAATACAACACTGAAACATCATTGATGGTAAGCGAGAGCAGACCCTGCCCAGAGCTTGTTGACGACGGTGTCTCCATTGGCATTCTCGTTATAGCCGACATTAAGAATGAATACTTACATAAACTTGTTCTAAGGCCAAGGGGATGCTGATATTGGGTGACTTTAAGAGCGAGTTGCGCAGCACACTTAAGTGTTGTTGCCACTTGAGAAGTGGCGCCATCTCTGTACCGGCATTCACTCTCTGCCGCACCAGCTGATGCAGGCGGGAGTCGAGACAATCTAACACGATCAGACTACTTAACCCCTCGGCTGCGATCGCCAGCGACCGCAGTGACCCACCGTCTTCGAATGCGAGATCAGCTGCTGCGATGAAGCGTCTGAATTTATCGAGTCCGCCATCATGCTCAATCTGGGCGGCCAGAATTGGCCTATTGCCACTCAGGTCGAGCGCTGTTCTCGCGATGTCATCACTCATCCCCAGACTACACAAATAGTCGATCGACTGCGCTTCACTCGGCCTCTCTACTTTTAACAGCTGACAACGACTCATTACCGTCGCCGGCAGTGTGGCACGCCCGCCACATACCAAGATAATAAACGTATTCTCAGGCGGCTCTTCTAGGAACTTTAACAAAGAGTTTGCTGAGTTTCGATTGAGCCCATTTGCCGGCGCCAGGACAGTAACCTTGCCGGCGGGATAGGTGGCCGTCTGTTCTCCGAACGCGAGCAGTTGCCTCACCTGCTCGATCTTAATTTCTTTAGACGTCCCCTCGGGGGTCAAAAGACGCATATCCGGGTGCGCACCCTGAGCTAAAAAACCGCAGAAACGGCAGTTTCCGCAATTCGAGAGCTCGTCACACAGCAAGTATCCTGGAAGACTTCGAGCCAGTAACAGCGCCTCTTCGTTTGATTGCGCGTCAATCAAAATAGCGTGAGCAAGGCGCCCGCTGGCTTTTTGCTCAACCAAGCTCTGTACAATGGGCCTGTGCCAAGGCAGCACACCGAGCATGCTAGTGGCGACCCCGCGTCAAGGGCTCCAAAATTTCTAAAATTGTATCCGTGATCTGGCCAAGGGGTTGATCGGCATCAATAACTCGAAATCTTCCCTGCCCCTCCCTCGCCAGCAGTAGATACAGATCTCGGACACGCTGCATAAATTCGACGCCTTCTTGCTCGAACCGATCCAAGCCACCGCGCGCTGACATACGCTCGAGTGAGATCTCTATTGGCATATCAAACAACAAGGTTAAATCTGGCCTGAAATCTCCTTGCACCAGAGCTTCTAGCTGTCCTATCGCACTTTTACTAACACCTCTTCCACCATGCTGATAGGCGTACGTGGCATCCGTAAAACGATCGCACAAGACCCAGCAACCTCGCGCGAGACTGGGCAAGATCACTTGATCCAAGTGCTGGGCGCGGGCTGCAAACATCAGCAACAGCTCGGTAGTCGCTGCCATGGGTTCATCTGAGTTATTCAGCAAGCACCCGCGAATTTGCTCTGCCAATGGCGTGCCCCCGGGCTCACGGGTGACGACCACCTCGATCCCCAGGCTTTCGAGCTCTGCTCTAACCCGTTCAATCTGGGTTGTTTTTCCAGTACCCTCGCCACCTTCAAAAGTGATGAAATAACCTGACTTCATTGCTTTGATCCTTGCTTATTGCGCAGCTTTTTTAAATAAGCTCGCACGGCTTGCTGATGCTGCTCTAGAGTATCTGAAAAAACATGACCACCGCGACCATCGGCCACAAAATAGAGCGAGGTGCCGTCTTTTGGCATCACCGCGGCTTCAAGAGAAGCCCGCCCTGGCGATGCGATTGGCGTAGGCGGCAACCCCCCATGCTGATAAGTATTGTAGACATTCCGCTTATCTCTTAAATGCGCCCTTGTAATATCGCCATCGAAGGCCTCGCCAATACCGTAAATCACAGTCGGATCCGTCTGAAGTCGCATAGATTGAGCCAGTCGACGGTTAAAAACACCTGAAATTTCCCGACGCTCTCCTGCATGGCTGGTTTCTTTCTCGATGATCGAAGCCATGATTAGCGCTTCATAAGGCGTTTTCAACTGGGTGTCGTCTGATCGACGCTGCCAGGCTCGATCGAGTTCATTTTGCATCCGGTTATGAGCGAGCGCGATAATATCTTTATCAGAGGTATTCGCAGCAAACCGATAGGTATCGGGAAACAGCCACCCTTCAACCCCTCCCACCGATTCAAATCTGGCCAGTATCCAAGGATCATCGATGCCCGTGAGCGACTGCTCCAGCTCGAGCTGAGATTGAATCAAATCCATGATTTGTCGCGCAGTGAGGCCCTCAGGAATAGTCAATTTCGACAGTAAGGTATCACCAGACCCCAGCAGCTGTAATAAACCCTTGGGCGAAATGCCGGGCTCGATGAGATAGTGCCCGGCATGAATCCGTCGATCGACCTGTAATGCACGACCCGCTCGAGCCAGCAGCACCGGATAATCAATCAAACCCAAGCCCGCGAGCTCTCGGGAGATACTCGACAAGGTGGCACCCTCAACAACCACAAACCGATAATCCTCGGCCAGAGGAATGGGTCGATTCCACCAATACAGGAATGCGGCTACGGTCACAATAATCGCCACCAAGACAACACCACATAGTCGATAGACTAGCCGCATTAGGAGCCGCTCACCAACCGATGATAGGCATCGGCCACTCGCTGAGTTTGCGCTCCTACGCTGAAATTTTGCCCATCGACCGCGGAGACCGGGACAAAACCGAGTAAGGCATTCGAGATCATGAGTTCCTCTGCCTCGAGTAATTGTGCCAAGGTCAGATCGCATTCAACCACTTCGACTCCCAACTCCTCAGACAGCTC
>CBFHJC010000002.1:0-29576 GCA_965656045.1 Aequoribacter sp. | reverse complement strand
AGGCTTATCAGAAACCGCACGTGAGTGCGGTTTTTTTTGTCTATCAATTAAGCGCGTCGGACGAGCCCATCCTTAACGAAGCCGTTGCCCGTTTTCGAAGTCAATTTGCTCATTTAGAGTAAATAGATCGTACAATACGCCGAGCAAAAAGAAGCCGCCGGTGAACAAATACAGCAGACCGGTAATCACTTTTCCCATATAGAATCGATGTATCCCAAAAATACCCAAAAACGTTAGCAGGATCCAAGCAACATTGTAGTTAATCGGACCTTCCTGGAATCGCCAGTCGGCCTCCCGATCCATGCTGGGAATCAGAAACAAATCAATAATCCAGCCAATAAAGAAGAGTCCCAGCGTGAAAAACCATAGAACGCCTGTGAGTTGTTTGCCGTAGTAAAATCGGTGGGCGCCCATAAATCCAAAAATCCACAGTAAATAGCCAATGATGACAGAGTGTGTGTTCGGTGAGTGCTGCGTATTGTTCATAAAAAATCTCCCAGTGAGGTCTCTAGGTTGAGCATAGCAGCGCATGCTGGCAAGTGGTTTTCGTTGAGCTGTGCCCCTGATCAGGTCAATGGCTTCACGCAATGTCGGAAATTCACACTCTTTTTTAGGATTGCGCTGGAATCGTGCTTGACACGCAGAGGGCGCGTCTCTAAAATTCGCGTTCCTTTTTCGGGGGTCTCAAAGCAGATTCTCGGTTATTTAGATTTTGGAGACTCGTCACGTGCAAAGCCAGCGGATAAGAATACGCCTCAAAGCGTTTGATCATCGTCTGATCGATACCTCGACCCAAGAAATTGTGGAAACTGCCCGTCGAACCGGCGCGCAGGTAAGAGGTCCAATCCCTTTGCCTACTCGAAAAGAGAAATTTACGGTGTTGGTTTCGCCGCACGTAAATAAAGACGCACGTGACCAGTATGAGATTCGTACTCACAAACGGTTGCTCGATATTGTAGAGCCCACTGAGAAAACAGTGGACGCTCTTATGAAGCTCGATTTAGCAGCAGGTGTGGAAGTACAGATTAGTCTTGGTTAACGACAATTCGTAGCAAGACCTGCCCATCAGGCTCCAACTGATGGGCGTGTAACGTCCAGCGATGGGCGGCCATAGAGGGTGAGCCCCGTACACTAAGAGGTTAGAAAAATGACTATTGGTTTAGTCGGCCGTAAAACCGGTATGACTCGTGTTTTTACCGAAGACGGCGTTTCAATTCCAGTAACCGTAGTGGAGATTACTCCAAACCGCGTTACTCAGATCAAAGAGCATGATGCCGATGGCTATCGTGCTATTCAGGTTACTTCTGGAAGTCGCAAAGCGAGCCGCGTCAACAAGTCTGCTGCGGGACATTATTCCAAAGCTGGCGTTGAAGCTGGTACTGGTTTGTGGGAGTTCCGTCTTGAAGGTAGCGACGAAGCTTTTGAGGTCGGTACCGAGCTCACTGTAGAGCGCTTCGAGGCAGGCCAAAAAGTAGATGTGGCCGGGAAGTCGAAGGGTAAAGGATTCCAGGGTGGTGTTAAGCGCTGGAACTTCAAGATGCAAGATGCCACTCACGGTAACTCTCTATCGCACAGGGCGCCTGGCTCAATTGGTCAGTGTCAAACTCCGGGTCGAGTTTTTAAAGGCAAGAAGATGGCGGGTCAGATGGGTAATGTCGCAGTGACAACCCAGGGCCTGACTGTTGTTCGTGTCGACGTTGAGCGGAACTTGTTATTAATTAAAGGTGCGGTTCCAGGTGCGCCAGGTGGTGACGTTATTGTACGTCCCACGGTAAAGGCATAGGTCAGGGGGTTCTAGCGTGGAATTAAGTGTATTGAAGCCCGGAAACGACACCTCAGGTACGCTGTCTGTATCTGACGCGGCGTTTGCGCGCGAGTACAACGAAGCCTTAGTGCATCAAGTTGTGACCGCTTACCTTGCGGGCGCACGTCAGGGTACCCGTGCTCAGAAGACGCGTTCTGAAGTCAGCGGTGGTGGCAAGAAGCCTTGGCGCCAAAAAGGCACGGGCCGGGCCCGAGCCGGCACCATCCGATCACCAATCTGGCGCTCCGGCGGGGTAACCTTCGCGGCTAAGCCACAGGATCACAGTCAGAAGGTAAATCGTAAGATGTACCGTGCTGCGGTGCGTTCGATTCTGTCTGAGCTGGCGCGTCAAGAGCGCTTGGTCGTGGTCGAGTCGTTTGATGTGGAAGTGCCCAAAACTAAGTTATTGGTGAAGCAGCTGGGTGATTTCGGTTTGGACAACGTGTTGATCGTCTCAACCGAGGTTGGCGAGAACTTATACCTGGCGTCGCGCAACTTGCACGGTGTTGATGTGCGAGATGTTGAGAGCGTAGATCCAGTGAGCTTGATTGCTTACGAGAAAGTTGTTGTCACTGTCGATGCGATAAAGAAGCTTGAGGAGATGCTCGGATGAACCAGGAGCGATTATTTCAGGTGCTAAGAGCGCCGCACGCATCAGAAAAAGCAGCAGTGGTTGCCGACTTAAACAACCAATATGTTTTTAAAGTATCTCTCGATGCGACCAAATCTGAAGTGAAAACTGCGGTCGAGGCACTGTTTAAGGTGAAGGTCGAGACAGTAACAACGCTGAGAGTGAAAGGCAAAATGAAGCGTAATCGGTTTGGGTACACCACGAAGCCAAGCTGGAAGAAAGCGTACGTTACTGTTGCGCAGGGTCAAGAAATTGATCTTGCCACGGTAGAATAAGGGGTAATCAGATGGCAATTCTTAAGAGTAAGCCCACTTCCGCAGGTCGTCGACATGTTGTTCGCATCGTCGACAAGGATCTGCACAAAGGTGCGCCATACAAGCCACTTTTAGAGAGTCAGACCAAGAGCGGTGGCCGCAATAACAACGGCCGTATCACCACTCGCCACGTGGGTGGTGGACACAAGCAGCACTACCGCGTGATTGATTTTAAGCGCAACAAAGACAGTATGCCGGCAAAGGTTGAGCGTCTCGAGTACGATCCTAACCGTACCGCTCATATTGCTCTTATTTTGTATCCTGACGGTGAGCGTAGCTATATTTTGGCGCCGAAGGGTCTGAAGGCAGGTGATGTTATACAGAACGGACCAGCTGCGCCTATTAAAGCAGGTAACTGCTTGCCTATTCGCAACATCCCTGTCGGTTCTGTGATCCACGCTATCGAAATGAAGCCTGGTAAGGGTGCGCAGCTCGCGCGCTCAGCTGGTGCCTCAGTGCAGTTGGTGGCACGAGAAGGAGCATACGCAACAGTTCGTCTTCGCTCCGGTGAGATGCGAAAAGTATTGAGTGACTGTCGCGCCACTATTGGCGAAGTATCGAACTCAGAGCACAGCTTGAGAAAGCTGGGCAAAGCGGGCGCGAAGCGCTGGCGCGGTGTCCGCCCCACGGTTCGTGGTGTCGCTATGAACCCAGTGGATCACCCGCATGGTGGTGGTGAAGGCCGTACCTCTGGTGGTCGTCATCCGGTGAGCCCATGGGGTACGCCAACCAAGGGTTACAAGACGCGCTCAAACAAGCGTACTGACAAATTAATTGTTCGACGTCGCGGTAAGAAGTAAGCGGCTCGGCAGACTGGATAGAGGATAGCATTGTGCCCCGTTCATTAAAAAAAGGCCCCTTCATTGATCTGCATTTGCAGAAAAAGGTTGAGGCAGCAGTAGAAAGCAATGACCGCCGTCCGATTAAAACTTGGTCACGTCGGTCGATGGTCTCACCGGATATGGTGGGTTTGACTATCGCAGTACACAACGGCCGACAGCATGTCCCCGTCCTCATTAATGAAGACATGGTAGGGCACAAGCTGGGAGAGTTCGCGGCGACGCGGACTTTCAAAGGGCACATTGTAGACAAAAAGGCGAAGCGTTAAGCGTCGCGTTGTAGAGAGGTTTTCGACCATGGAAGTCGCAGCAAAATTACGAGGCGCCCGAATCTCGGCACAGAAAGCACGTTTGGTCGCTGATCAGGTGCGTGGTCTGCCGGTAGAAAAAGCGTTAGATGTATTAGCGTTTAGCCCCAAGAAGGCGGCGCATATTGTTAAGAAGGTGCTTGATTCCGCAATCGCGAACGCGGAGAACAATGAGGGTGCGGATGTGGACGAGTTGAAAGTGTCCACCATTTTTGTTGACGAAGGCATGACCATGAAACGTCTTCGTCCCCGCGCAAAAGGTCGAGCAGATCGAATTTTTAAGCGAAGTTGTCACATTACTGTGAAAGTCGCCGACGGCGAAGGTTAGGAGAGGCCATATGGGTCAGAAAGTACATCCAACCGGTATACGGTTAGGCATTGTTAAGAGTCATAATTCTGTTTGGTATGCAGACTCAAAGAATTACGCGCGTCAGCTGATTACTGATCTTGAGGTGCGTAAGTACTTAGAGACATTACTCGATAGCGCGTCCGTTAGCCGTATTGTTATCGAGCGTCCGGCGCAAACTGCGCGCATTACCATTTCTACAGCCCGTCCCGGTATCGTGATTGGTAAGAAAGGTGAGGACGTCGATAAACTTCGTAAAGATTTGACTGAGCGCATGGGTGTTCCGGTCAATATTAATATCGAAGAAATTCGCAAGCCCGATTTGGATGCGAAGCTGGTGGCGCAGAACGTTGCGCAGCAGCTCGAGCGCCGTGTGATGTTTCGTCGAGCGATGAAGCGTGCGGTTCAGAATGCTCAGCGTCAGGGAGCAGAGGGCGTCAAGATACAAGTTAGTGGTCGATTGGGTGGTGCAGAAATTGCGCGCTCCGAGTGGTATCGCGAAGGACGAGTGCCATTGCATACACTGCGAGCAGATATCGACTATGCAACATATGAGGCATCCACAACGTACGGCATCATTGGCGTGAAGGTGTGGATTTTCAAAGGCGAGGTCATCGGTGGGCAGGAGTCCGCTCAAGATGGCGGTAAGAAACCAGCGGCTAATTAGGGTTCGGACTTATGTTACAGCCTAAGCGTACAAAGTTTAGAAAAATGCAGAAAGGACGCAACCGCGGACTTGCTCTGCGCGGAAGCAAAGTGAGCTTCGGGGAATACGGCTTGAAAGCGATCGGACGTGGCAGGATTACTGCTCGCCAGATCGAGGCGGCTCGTCGTGCCATGACTCGTCACATCAAACGTGGCGGTAAGATTTGGATTCGAGTGTTCCCTGATAAGCCAATTACCGGCAAGCCTTTAGAGGTTCGTCAGGGTAAAGGTAAGGGTAACGTTGAGTACTGGGTAGCACAGGTGCAGCCAGGGAAAGTACTTTACGAAGTGCAGGGAGTGTCTGAGCAGTTGGCGCGTGAAGCGTTCACCTTAGCTTCGGCGAAAATCCCTGTTGCAACAAAATTTGTTAAGCGATCGGTGATGTAATGAAAGCGAGTGAGTTGCGGGACAAGACAGCGATTGAACTCAACGAGACTTTGTTGAGTTTGCGTGAAGAGCAGTTCAAGTTGCGAATGCAGAAAGCGACCGGCCAACTGGGGCAGACGCATTTATTGGTGAATAACCAGCGGGCGATTGCGCGTGTCAAAACGCTGCTCACTGAGAAAGGTGGGGAAGTCTAATGGCTACTACAGAAAAACGTATTCGCACGGTGACCGGTAAAGTGGTCAGCGACAAAATGGACAAAACAATTACTGTATTGATTGAGCGTCGGGTGAAGCACCCAGTGTACGGAAAGTACATCACTCGCTCTTCAAAGCTTCACGCGCACGATGAAACTAATCAGTGCTCGATAGGGGATACCGTGATTGTGCGTGAGAGTCGCCCTTTGTCAAAGTCTAAGACATGGACTTTAGATCAAGTGGTAGAAAAGGCTGCGGAACTGTAAGTCAGCGAGTTAGTGACCTTAGGGTCTTTCGGAGTAGAAGATGATTCAAACTCAGTCATATTTAGACGTTGCTGACAACAGTGGTGCACGTCGTGTGATGTGTATCAAGGTGTTGGGTGGCTCTAAGCGTCGATACGCGCGTGTTGGTGACCTCATTAAGGTCACCGTCAAAGAGGCGATTCCGCGCGGTAAAGTTAAGAAGGGTCAAGTCATGACTGCGGTCGTGGTTCGTACCCGCTCAGGTGTTCGCAGACCTGATGGATCGTTGATTAAGTTCGATGATAACGCGGCAGTTTTGCTGAACGCGCAACAGGCACCGATAGGGACTCGTATTTTTGGTCCGGTAACGCGTGAACTGCGTGGCGACAAATTTATGAAGATTATTTCGCTTGCACCAGAAGTGATCTAGCGCTGGCAGCAGACGACGAGGAACAGTGATGAAAATTAAGCGAGACGACGAAGTAATTGTGCTTGCCGGCAAAGATAAAGGTAAGCGAGGCAAGGTGCGCAAAGTAATAGGCACTGAGCGGCTTATTGTGACCGGTGTGAACCGAGTTAAAAAGCACACGAAAGCGAATCCGCAGGCTGGAATTGCGGGTGGCATCATTGAGCAAGAGGCGTCAATTCACGTCTCTAATGTTGCGATTTACAACGCAACAACGAATGAAGCGGATCGTGTTGGTTACAAAATTGAAGATGGCAAAAAGACACGAGTTTTCAAATCAACGGGCGAGTCGATTGACGCGTAGCCTGGGCTACGGATTGAGGTTGGGATAAATGACCACGTTAAAGAAAAAGTACCGAGAAGAAATCAGAGCCGCACTGAAGGACGAGTTAGGCTTCGATAACATTATGCAGGTGCCACGCATTACTAAGATCACTCTTAATATGGGTGTCGGCGAAGCAGTGGGCGATAAGAAAGTGCTCGATAATGCCGTTGCCGATATGACCAAGATTGCTGGTCAGAAGCCTATCATTACGAAGGCGCGACGCTCGATTGCAGGATTTAAGATTCGTGATGGCTGGCCCATTGGTTGCAAGGTGACTTTACGTTCGGATCGAATGTACGAATTTCTAGACCGGCTGATCAGCATCGCCATTCCGCGTATTCGTGACTTTCGCGGTATTACGCCCAAGTCTTTCGACGGTCGTGGCAATTTTGCGATGGGTGTGACCGAGCAGATCATTTTCCCCGAAATTAATTATGACGAAGTCGATAAGTTGCGTGGTATGGATATTACGATCACCACAACTGCACGCACTGATGACGAAGGCCGTGCGCTACTCCGCGCATTTAACTTCCCGTTTAAAGGTTAAGAGGTAGGACATGGCAAAGAAATCCATGATTGCGCGTGAAACCAAGCGTGCTAAGACTGTAGCGAAGTTTGCGGCGCGGCGTGCGCAACTCAAAGCAATCATTGCAGACGTTAATGCGTCGGATGATGCGCGTTGGGAAGCGCAGATTGCGTTTCAGAAGCTACCAAGAAATGCGAGCCCAGTACGTCAGCAGCGTCGCTGCCAGATTACTGGACGACCACACGGGGTGTACCGCAAGTTTGGACTTTGCCGTAACAAGCTGCGAGAAGCAGCGATGCGTGGCGATGTGCCTGGCTTAGTTAAGTCAAGCTGGTAACAAGAGAGATTCCATTATGAGTATGCAAGATCCATTAGCCGATATGTTGACGCGAATCAGAAATGCGCAGATGGCCGGCAAAAAGACGGTACAAATGCCAGCATCTAAACTGAAAGCAGCGGTTGCTGCTGTGTTGTTAGATGAAGGTTATATCGGAGGTGTTGATACCATCGAAGTCGATGGTAAGCGCAACCTCGTTGTGAACCTTAAATACTTTAACGGCAAGCCCGTTATCGCAGAGATTGATCGCAAGAGCCGTCCCGGCCTCCGCCGATATTCGTCTCGAGATGAGTTGCCAAAAGTTCGAGGGGGTTTGGGCGTTGCTATTGTCTCTACCTCAAAGGGTGTGATGAGTGATCGTGCAGCACGCGCAGCAGGCGTTGGCGGCGAAGTTC
This sequence comes from Aequoribacter sp., assembly GCA_965656045.1. Lineage (GTDB taxonomy): Bacteria > Pseudomonadota > Gammaproteobacteria > Pseudomonadales > Halieaceae > Aequoribacter. The sequence goes on along the minus strand of CBFHJC010000002.1, from coordinate 21,754 downwards.
TCTGCACCGTTTTTTAATTTGATATTGAAGAGTTGGTTCTATGTCTAGAGTCGCAAAGTATCCTGTAAACGTACCGCAGGGAGTGGAAGTCTCTCTCGAAGGTGGTGCAGTGAACGTCAAAGGTGGCAAGGGTTCTTTGTCGCTGACGCTGACTGACGGTATCCAGGTAGAGAAAGAAGGTGACACCCTAACGTTTGCGTACAGTGATGATGCTCACAAGGCGATGGCGGGTACGACCCGTATGCTGGTGAACAACATGGTTGTTGGTGTTAGCACAGGTTGGGAAAAGAAGTTACTTCTGAACGGCGTTGGTTATCGAGCGAAAGCAGAAGGTAAAACGCTGAACCTGACCCTGGGCCTATCTCACCCCGTGAATTATGTTCTTCCTGAGGGTGTGAGCGTAGAAACCCCAACCCAAACCGAGGTAGTGGTGAAAGGCATCGACAAGCAAGCGGTCGGTCAAGCTGCTGCTGAAATACGAGCTTATCGTCCGCCAGAGCCATACAAAGGCAAAGGGGTTCGCTACGCAGATGAACATGTCCGTCGTAAAGACGCTAAGAAAAAGTAGGTAAGCGCACATGAATGAAAAGACAGTATCTCGCCTACGTCGCGCACGCAAAAGTCGCGCACGTATGAAGGCGGCTGAGTCGGTAAGACTCTCTGTGCATCGGACGCCTCGTCACATTTATGCGCAGGTGTTAACACCTGGCGGTGACCAGGTGCTGGCTGCAGCAAGTACTCTGGATAAGAGTTTGCGCGGCGGTGTTACGGGCAATCAGGAAGCTGCAGCAGCAGTCGGTAAGTTGATTGCAGAGCGCGCTAAAGAGAAAGGTGTAACCCGGGTCGCGTTTGATCGCAGTGGTTTTCGTTATCACGGTCGAGTTAAGTCACTGGCTGACGCGGCACGTGAAAATGGACTGGAATTCTAGGGGTAGACACGATTATGAGTGATCAGAGAAGGCAGCAAACAGAGGGCGATTTGCAAGAGAAGCTCGTCCAGGTCAATCGTGTCGCCAAAGTTGTTAAAGGCGGACGTATTTTCAGCTTCACTGCACTGACCGTCGTTGGCGATGGCAAGGGCAAGGTTGGTTTTGGCCGTGGTAAAGCACGTGAGGTGCCGATTGCTATTCAGAAGGCAATGGAGGCAGCGCGTCGAAACATGATTGAAGTGGAACTCGACGGTGGGACCATTCAGTATCCCATTAAAGCTCGTCACGGGGCATCTAAAGTGTATATGCAGCCTGCCTCTGAAGGTACGGGTGTGATCGCTGGTGGCGCTATGAGAGCGGTTCTCGAAATTGCTAGGGTTGAGAACGTACTAGCAAAGTGCTACGGCTCTACCAATCCCGTCAACGTGGTGCGTGCGACCTTTAACGGTCTGCGTGATATGGCCTCTCCTGATGACGTCGCTGCAAAGCGCGGTAAGTCAGTTGAAGAGATCTTGAATTAAGAACAGAAAAGGTGGTCGCATAGCCATGGCTAAAACGACAGTTAAAGTTACACAAGTTAAGAGCCGTCACGGTCGTCAACGTTCACATCAGGCTTGCCTAGCGGGTCTGGGCTTGCGTCGCATTGGACATACAGTTGAGGTTGAAGATACTCCCTCAAACCGTGGCATGATCAACAAGGTAACCTACATGGTTAAGGTTGAGGAGTCGACGAATGTCTGACGTTATGCGTTTAAACACCCTGAGCCCTGCTGAAGGCTCTCGCCCCAATGCGAAGCGCGTTGGCCGAGGTATTGGTAGTGGTCTTGGAAAGACAGCGGGCCGCGGTCATAAAGGACAAAAAGCGCGTTCAGGTGGCAGCGTGAGACCAGGTTTTGAAGGCGGTCAGATGCCACTTCAGAAGCGTCTGCCAAAATATGGTTTCACATCGCGCGTTGGCATGAAAACCGCTGAAATACGGCTTGGTGATTTAGCGAAAGTTGCCGGCGACGAGATTAGTATCGAGTCTTTAAAAGACGCTGATCTGCTCCGGAATGATATGCTTCGTGCGCGCATTTTCTTGTCCGGTACGATCGATCGCGCCGTTACAGTGAAGGGTTTGGCTGTATCTAAAGGTGCTAGAGCGGCTATCGAGCAAGCCGGTGGCAAGGTCGAAGACTAAATGGCTAACGGGCAGCAAGTTCCTGGTTTGAACACGGCTGGCTTGGGCGAACTATTCGCTCGCCTGCGGTTTGTTCTGGTTGCGATTATTATTTATCGGATAGGGACTCACATCCCTGTTCCCGGTATCGATCCAGCGCAACTACAGGCACTGTTCAACTCCAATCAAGGTACAATATTGGGGTTGGCAAACATGTTCTCAGGCGGGGCGCTCGAACGTATGAGTATCCTGGCGCTGGGAATAATGCCCTATATCTCAGCATCGATTATTATGCAGTTGATGTCGGCGGTAACTCCCTCTTTGGAACAGTTAAAGAAAGAAGGTGAGTCGGGACGCCGGAAGATTAGTCAGTACACACGTTATCTGACGGTAGTGCTCGCGATTGTGCAGGCGACTGGAATGACGGTCGGTATGGCAAATCAGGGCATGGCGTTTAGCGTGAGCATAGTGTTCTATGTGATTGCCATCACCTCGCTGGTGACTGGTGCGGTATTCATGATGTGGCTGGGTGAACAAATCACCGAGCGTGGCGTGGGTAATGGGATCTCATTGCTGATCTTTGCCGGAATTGTGGCGGGGCTACCCTCTGCGATTGGGCAATCCTTGGAGCAGGCGCGTCAGGGCGAGCTTAACATCTTAGTTTTGTTGGGCATTCTAGCACTCGCGATCATTGTTATTTATCTGATTATCTACATTGAGCGCGGACAGCGACGCATCACTGTGAATTACGCGAAGCAGCAACGCGGTAATCGGATGTATCAGGCCCAGAGCTCTCACCTACCACTAAAGGTGAATATGGCGGGCGTTATACCAGCGATTTTCGCGAGCAGCATTTTGTTGTTCCCCGCATCGATCGCGCAGTGGTTTGGCTCGGGTAGTTCGTCGGACTGGTTACAAGATCTTGCGGTTGCAATTGGGCCTGGGCAACCACTGAATATTTTATTGTTCACGGTGTTTATTGTTTTCTTTTGCTTCTTCTATACCGCCTTAATGTTTAACCCGGTTGAAGTGGCTGATAATTTGAAGCGTTCGGGCGCGTTTGTGCCTGGTATACGTCCAGGGCAACAAACCGCAAATTTCATTGATGGTGTGTTGACTCGATTGACGGTATTTGGTTCGGCGTACATCGCACTGGTCTGTTTGTTACCGCAATTTTTAGTGGTGACTTGGAATGTTCCGTTCTATTTGGGTGGGACATCTTTGTTGATCGTTGTGGTCGTCGTTATGGATTTCATGGCTCAAGTTCAAAGTCATATGATGTCACAGCAGTATGACTCGGTGATGAAAAAGGCAAATTTGAAAAACCAAGGGGCTACCGGAAGGCTTCGGTAGGTCAGTAGTAACGGAGAAATGTGATGAAAGTAAGAGCATCAGTGAAGAAGATTTGCCGCAACTGTAAAGTCGTGCGCCGTGCTGGTGTGGTGAGGGTAATTTGTTCCTCGGATCCACGCCATAAGCAGCGCCAAGGTTAAGACAAGTCATAAGTTGATTTTTAACAGCGAAATCGATAAACTGCCGCGCCTTTTACCGGCTCAAACCGCGGGATCAGGACAGTAAGAATCGATCGCGAAACAGAATAGAAATTTGGAGAAAGTTGGATGGCTCGTATTGCCGGCGTCAACATACCTGACAACAAACATGCAGTAATCTCGCTCACCTACATTTTTGGCGTGGGTAAAACTAGGGCGAAGCTGATTTGTGCTGCGTCTAAGATCGCTGAGGACACCAAGATCGGAGATCTCTCAGAGTCGCAGATGGATGATCTCCGTGGCAAAGTGGGCGAGTTCATGGTGGAGGGAGACCTGCGCCGTGAAGTGTCAATGAATATCAAGCGATTAATGGATCTCGGTTGTAACCGTGGTCTGCGTCATCGGAAAGGTCTCCCCTTGCGTGGCCAGCGAACCAAAACTAACGCGCGTACTCGAAAGGGCCCACGCAAACCGATTCGCAAGTAAGAACAGGTGAGCGCTTTATGAGCGCTCAATTAGTGTAGCTACACCGCTGTGTAGTGTTGATATTAAAAGTAGGACATAGATATGGCTAAGCCAAGCGCGAAAACGCCGCGTCGTAAAATTACCAAAACCGTCGTAGACGGGGTGGCGCACATCCATGCGTCGTTTAATAACACCATCGTGACAATCACCGATCGTCAGGGCAATACCCTAAGCTGGGCAACTGCCGGCGGATCAGGATTTCGTGGCTCTAGAAAAAGCACGCCCTTTGCTGCCCAAGTCGCAGCTGAGCGAGCTGGTGAGGCGGCCAAGGATTACGGGCTGAAGAATCTGGATGTTCAGGTGAAAGGTCCAGGGCCAGGCCGAGAATCAGCAGTGCGAGCTCTTAACGGTTGTGGTTACAAGATAACCAACATCACAGACGTGACACCTATTCCGCACAATGGTTGTCGTCCACCCAAGAAGCGCCGCGTGTAAGGCATAGGAAGGAATAAACATGGCTCGATATATTGGACCAAAGTGTAAGTTAGCTCGCCGTGAAGGCACAGATCTTTTTCTAAAGAGTGGCGCGCGTTCGCTCGACTCTAAGTGCAAGCTCGAAACAGCGCCCGGAATGCACGGTGCTCGACGTGGTCGTTTGTCAGACTATGGCGTGCAGTTGCGTGAGAAGCAGAAAGTACGTCGTATCTACGGAATCCTTGAGAAGCAGTTCCGTGGCTACTATAAAGAAGCAGCCCGACGCAAAGGCGCAACCGGTGAAAACTTGCTGCAGTTGCTAGAGAGCCGTCTTGACAATGTTGTGTACCGGATGGGATTTGCCTGCACTCGTGCAGAGGCGCGCCAGTTAGTCGCGCACAAAGGCATCGTCGTTAACGGCGCGGTCGTGAACGTCCCGTCTTATCAAGTTCAAGCGGGCGATGCAGTCGCGGTTCGTGAGAAAGCTAAGAAGCAGTTGCGTATTCAGTCGGCGGTAGCCCTGGCGGCTCAGCGCGGTGAGATTGAATGGATTGACGTCAATACCGAGAAGCTAGAAGGTGTGTTTAAAGCGCGGCCTGAGCGTGCCGAGCTGTCATCTGAGATCAACGAGAACTTGATCGTAGAGCTCTACTCGAAGTAAGACGTCCAAATCAACCGAATTGATAGGTGCCTACATGCAAAGTGCAGTAAATGAGTTTCTGACCCCACGCGTTATTACAGTGGACGAAAAGAGTACGACTCGCGCGCTCGTGACACTAGAGCCACTAGAGCGTGGATTCGGTCACACCTTGGGTAACGCGCTGCGACGTATTCTGTTGTCGTCCATGCCAGGATGCGCTATCACCGAAGTACAGATTGATGGCGTTCTGCACGAGTACAGCACCATTGAGGGCGTGCAAGAGGACGTTATAGAAATCTTGCTCAACCTTAAAGATGTTGCTGTTATTTTGAACGGAAAAGATGAAGCTGAGCTAACACTTAGCAAGTCAACGCCGGGCGTGGTCACTGCGGGTGATATTACTTTGGATCATGATGTCGAGATTTCGAACCCCGATCACGTTATCTGCAACATTACCGGCGGGTCTGGGATTAGCATCAAGCTTCTCGTGAGCCGTGGCAGAGGCTACTCGCCTGCTGATTCACGCAATAACGAAGAAGACGAAACCAGAGCGATTGGCCGGTTGCAGCTCGATGCTACTTTTTCGCCGATTCGTCGAGTTGCTTACGTGGTCGAGTCGGCTCGAGTCGAGCAGCGAACTGACCTAGATAAGCTTGTGTTAGATCTTGAGACTAACGGTACGATTGATCCAGAAGAAGCGATTAGACGCGCAGCGACTATTCTGCAGCAGCAGCTTGCGGTGTTTGTCGACCTTGAAAGTGAAAGTGAGGCTGAGGCAGTCGTTGAGGAAGATGAAGTCGATCCGATTCTGTTGCGCCCAGTTGATGATCTGGAACTGACAGTACGTTCTGCTAACTGTTTAAAAGCAGAGAACATTTACTATATTGGGGATCTTGTGCAGCGCACAGAAGTCGAGTTGCTAAAGACGCCTAATTTGGGTAAGAAATCTCTGACAGAAATTAAAGATGTTCTGGCATCTCGCGGGTTATCTTTGGGAATGCGCCTAGATAACTGGCCACCAGCGAGTTTGAAAAATGATGATCGAGTACTGAGTCTCTAGTAGTCGTCTAACGTTACAATTGCAGCCCTTGGGCACACGAAGTAAAGGAATATAGTCATGCGTCATCGTCATAGTGGACGTCAGTTAAATCGTAATAGCTCGCATCGCAAAGCGATGTTTCGCAACATGACGGCGTCTTTGGTCAAGCACGAGCTGATCAAAACGACCTTGCCAAAGGCGAAGGAGCTGCGCGGTTATGCAGAGCCAATCATCACCTTGGCTAAAGAAGATAGCGTTGCAAATCGACGTTTGGCGTTCAATCGTCTGCGCGATAAAGAAGTGGTTGGCAAGCTGTTCAGTGAGATCGGACCTCGCTACCAAGATCGCCCCGGTGGATACCTCAGAATCTTAAAGTGTGGTTTTCGAACAGGCGACAAAGCACCAATGGCATATGTTGAGCTGGTTGATCGCCCAGTCGTTGAGATTGACGACGAGATGGATCTAGCGGAAGAGTAGTGACACACCTTGATCGAAAAGCCGCGCTTAGCGCGGCTTTTTTTTGGTTCGCGATCACGATTTAAAGCCTCGCGTCCAGTACCTGCTCGTCACCGGGGTATCACCTGTTCCCCCGCAAGTGGGCTCTGAGATCTATGCTCTTGCAGCGGTGACCTGTGACGTGTTGTTCAATAGCGCCTCAAGAAACCGACCGGTGTGGCTGCCGGGGATTTTCGCGACTTGTTCTGGGGTGCCCTCGGCAATGATGTTGCCGCCACCGCTGCCTCCCTCTGGACCCAAGTCGATGATCCAATCTGCCGTTTTGATGACGTCTAAATTATGTTCGATGATCACGACCGTATTACCATGGCGACGCAACCTGTGCAGGACGTCGAGTAACATGCGGATGTCTTCAAAGTGAAGTCCCGTAGTCGGTTCATCCAGAATATAGAGGGTTTGACCGGTGTCCCGCTTCGAGAGCTCTTTCGAGAGTTTAACTCGCTGAGCTTCGCCGCCTGATAGTGTGGTCGCAGCTTGTCCTAAGCGAATATAGGACAGACCGACATCCATGAGTGTTTGAAGCTTGCGTGCAATGGTAGGAACGGGTTCAAAGAAGATCAGCGCGTCCTCAACGGTCATCTCCAAGACCTCAGAGATATTCTTGCCTTTATATTGAATATCGAGTGTTTCTCGGTTGTATCGCTTGCCGCGACACTCATCGCAAGGCACGTAGATATCGGGTAAGAAATGCATTTCGACTTTTGTGACGCCGTCGCCTTGGCAGGCCTCGCAGCGCCCACCGCGGACATTAAAGCTGAAGCGTCCCGGCTTGTAACCTCGCGCACGAGCCTCTTGGGTGCCAGCAAACAATTCTCGGACAGGTGTAAAAATGCCAGTATAAGTGGCTGGGTTGGATCTGGGTGTGCGACCGATGGGGCTTTGATCAATATCGATACATTTGTCGACCCAGTTTAGGCCGCTGATACTGTCGTGGTCTGCGGCAACCAATGTAGTTGCACCGTTCAATGCAGTTGCTGCAAGTGGGTAGAGCGTTGCGTTAATGAGGGTCGATTTTCCTGAACCTGATACCCCGGTTATACAGGTAAGAAGACCGACCGGGATGGTTAGATTGACGTCGTTTAAGTTGTTACCGCGTGCTCCGGCGATCTCGATTGTCCGTTCTTTGGTGAGCTCATAACGTTGAGTGGGAACTTCGATCACTCGGCGTCCGGAAAGATAGGCGCCGGTGAGTGATTTTTCGCACGCTAATACCTCGTCGTAGGTTCCAGCGACCACAATTTCACCGCCATGAACTCCGGCACCCGGGCCAACATCGATAATGTAGTCGGCTGCTCGAATGGCATCTTCATCGTGTTCGACGACGAGTACCGTATTGCCAAGATCTCTTAAATGATTCAGGGTAGCAATGAGGCGTTCGTTGTCTCTTTGGTGGAGTCCTATCGACGGTTCATCAAGGATGTACATCACGCCCACCAGCCCCGCACCAATCTGAGAAGCGAGCCTTATGCGTTGTGCCTCACCGCCAGAGAGCGTTTCCGCGCTTCGGTCGAGAGACAGGTAGTTCAGTCCCACGTCGACTAAAAATCGGTAGCGTGCGCGGATCTCCTTCATAATCTTGCTGGCGATTTCACCTTTCCTGCCCGGAAGTTCAAGCGCGTCAAAATAAGTGGCCGCGAGTCCAACCGGCATTGCGGCGATCTCCGGGAGCGTTTTTTCGTCGACGAAGACATGCCTTGCGTCACGACACAACCTAGTACCCTTGCACTCAGGACATTGTTGGCTGGCAATGAACTTCGACAGATCGTCTCGCACTGACTGTGAATCTGTGTCTCGATAGCGGCGCTCTAGGTTCGGTATTATCCCTTCGAACACGTGCCGATTTTTAAACACGGTGCCTCGATCGTTGATATAGCTAAAGGCGATTTCATCGGTACCTGATCCATACAAAACGATGTTTTTGATCGTTTCGGGCAGCGCCTCAAAAGGGGTGTCGATCGAGAATTTGTAGTGTGTTGCAAGCGATGACAGCATATGGAAATAGTAGACGTTACGTCGATCCCAGCCTCTTATCGCACCTTCCGCAAGGCTTGACGCGCTATCCACGATGACGCGATCAGCTTCAAAATATTGTTTTACGCCCAGTCCATCGCAGCCCGCACAGGCGCCGGCAGGATTGTTAAAGGAGAATAAGCGCGGTTCTAGGCTATCAATACTGTGGCCGCAGGTAGGGCAGGCGAAGCGCGCAGAGAATATAATTTCGCGTGCTTCGTCGTCCATAGACACAATGCCGGCGAGTCCGTCGGTGAGTTCGAGTGCCGTCTCGAACGATTCAGCCAGCCGTTGCGCTAGATCAGGGCGCACTTTGAAGCGGTCTACGACGACTTCGATGGTATGCTTTTTCTTTTTATCGAGGTCGGGTGTGTCGTCTAAATCGGTGACGATACCGTCGATTCGCGCTCGCACAAAACCTTGGCTTTTCAAGCTCTCTATTAGGTGTAAGTGCTCACCTTTACGAGCTTTAATAATAGGTGCGATGAGCATCCAGCGGCTTTCTTCAGGTTGCGAGAGCACGGTATCCACCATCTGGCTTACCGTCTGAGCCGCGAGTGGGAGGTCGTGATCGGGACACCGAGGTTCTCCCGCGCGCGCGAACAAAAGTCGCAGATAATCGTATATTTCGGTGATCGTTCCGACAGTCGAGCGCGGATTATGCGACGTCGATTTTTGTTCAATCGAAATCGCCGGTGAGAGTCCCTCGATGTGGTCTACATCGGGCTTTTCCATCATGGACAAGAACTGACGTGCGTAAGTTGAAAGCGACTCAACGTAACGACGCTGGCCCTCAGCGTACAGGGTGTCGAAAGCGAGGGAAGATTTGCCTGATCCTGATAAGCCAGTGATGACAATCAATTTGTCGCGAGGGATGTCCAAATCTATGTTTTTTAGATTGTGTGTACGTGCGCCGCGAACGTGAATGGTGTCCATGCCAACCCTTCTCAGAAACAATCAGCTAGTATAGTGATACCGTGGCCCAGTGACAAAAGCTGTTTGGTTCAAAGCGTGGTATTATGCCCTTTTGATCCGGCTTAATTTGATCCTGTGATTACATCCACACCGTTTACGTCTCAAGAGCGCAGCTCGGTCGCGGGGCTTGCTTTACTCTACAGCTCACGCATGATCGGTCTGTTTATGGTGCTGCCGATATTGGTAGTTTATGGACAGGATCTGACCGGTGCTACGCCGATTCTGCTCGGCTTAGCGCTTGGGATCTACGGTCTGACACAATCGTTACTGCAAATCCCGCTTGGACTTCTGTCGGATCATATCGGGCGCAAGCCGGTAATGCTCGCTGGTTTGGTGATCTTTGCCATGGGTTCACTGGTGGCGGCCTTTGCCGAGTCGGCACTCACACTGATTATTGGGCGAGCATTACAGGGTGCTGGCGCTATCGCCGGTGTGGTTATGGCATTGCTTGCAGATTCGACTCGACCCGATCAAAGAACCAAAGCGATGGCAATTGTAGGGATTTCGATTGGGGCCTCGTTTGCCCTTGCGCTCATTGTCGGACCTCTGCTTGCATCTTGGGGTGGCTTGAAAACAGTGTTCTTGAGTACGGCTGGACTCGCGGTGCTGGGAATTCTCATTGTGATTTGGCGATTGCCGTTTCCGGCGATGGAGCAGGCATTGTCGACCGATATTGATGCGAGGGAGTGGCATAGTAATCCTGATTTATGGCGTCTGAATACCGGCGTGTTTGCGCTTCATTTTGTGTTAACGGCCCTGTTTCTGATTATTCCGATCACCTTGCTCCGTGACGTCGGGCTGGCGCGTGAGTCGCACTGGACTCTCTATGCGCCTGTTCTACTTCTATCCATTGTTGGATTGGTACCTTTGATGCGATTCGCTGAGCGGGGCAAAAGACCCAAATCGGCGCTCGCTATCGCACTGCTCGCACTCTTATTGTCTCTATTTATTTTTCTCGTGCAGGGTGCTCAGTATCTCCATTTATTTATCGGTATGTGGTGCTTTTTTGTGGGCTTCAACTATTTAGAAGCTTCTTTGCCCTCGCTGCTCAGTCGGCGTGTGACTCAACATCGACGGGGTGCCGCGATGGGTAGTTTTTCGACTGCGCAGTTTCTGGGTGCTTTTATGGGTGGCGCACTGGGTGGCGCTATCGTCCAAGAGCTGGGTGCTGAATATCTCCTGTGTGTCAGTGTATTGATGTTGATCGGCTGGGGCGCTTGGGTTTTTAGTAGCCATTCATTGTTTGAGTTAGATGGTAATTGATGAAACTAGAGCGGTGGATGTAGTGCTTTTGAGCAGTGCACTTGTTATCATCAAATTCATCAGAGAATAACTATCGGGGCAGAATTATGGCGACACGTGGGGTCAATAAAGTCATCTTGGTTGGCAACTTGGGTAATGATCCAGAGACACGCTTCCTGCCTTCTGGGGGCGCTGTAACCAATCTTAGTTTGGCGACGTCAGAAACATGGAAAGATAAGCAGACGGGACAGCCACAAGAGCGCACCGAATGGCACCGTGTGGTTTTCTTTAATCGCCTTGCTGAAATCGCCGGCGAATATCTTAAGAAGGGTTCGAAAGTTTACATTGAGGGTTCATTGCGAACTCGTAAATGGCAGGATCAGTCGGGTGCTGATCGCTACACGACAGAGATTGTGGGTGGCGAAATGCAGATGCTAGATAGCCGCGGCGATGGTATGCAGGGCGGGGCATACGCCGGCGGTGGAGGTGCAAGTGGCGGTGCATATTCTGGGGGGCAGCAGTCGTCTCCCGCGGGACCAGGATCGAATAGTGCCCCGATGTCGGCATCGCAACCGCCCTCTGATATCCCTGATTTTGACGATGACATCCCATTCTAGAATATGTGGTCTGGACGCACGAGGTGAGGTAGATCGTGAAGCTGCTGGTGTTAGGGGGTGACACGCCACTCGGTGTAGCGGTCTTGCGGATGTTAAATCACCAGCAAAGGCACCAAGTCCAGGCCTTATCATTGGCGGATAGCGCCTTTAAGCGTGAACGCGCAGCAAAAAAAGTGATCAAACGGCTCCAGCCCGATGCTCTGCTTGATCTCAGGCTCGATGCTATTCTGAGCAATCGCGATCATTTACATGATATCGATATTGAGCGCACTCGTTGGTTTGGCAAGGCCTGTGCTCGGAACGATATTATTTACTTGTTCCAAAGTTGCGCGTGGGTATTTTCTGGTGCTGAAGCAAGCGCGCCTTGGCGAGAAGTTGACGCGCCAGATGGTGCAGGTGCCTTGAGCACCATGATCCAAGCGAGTGAGCGAGCGGTCACTGCTATGACGGCCAATGCCCTTACGCTTCGTCTTGCGCCCATCTACTCGTCTGCAGGCGGCACCTTATTGGTAAAATTGCTGCATCGATTTAGCCGAGGTGAACGAATCGCGATGTCAGATGCGCAGTATTTCAATCCTATTTCCGCTGATGATGGTGGACGAGTCATAGCAGGGGTGCTCGATCAACTCTCCTGCGGAGCTCAAAGTAGAGGTGTGTTTCATTACGGCAGTAATGAGCGAAGCTCTTACTACGAGTTTGGCGAAGCCGTTTTCGCCGCAGCCAGTCAGTTCATGAATGTGGCTACTGGCGGTGTCGTTCGGTCGTCTGATGCCAGTCAAGCGAGTGGCGATTGGTGTTTGTCGTCTGACCGCATTTTTGAATGTTTTGGCATTCATCAAGCGCCGTGGCGACGAATGTTGGCGCCAGCCGTGCAGGCCTTTTTTCAGCAACAAGGAGCAAATCAGTAGCCATGTCAGATACACCAGTCCAAGTGGGTATTGCTGTTCTCACCATTTCTGATACTCGCACCCGAGCGACAGATACCTCTGGTGATTATCTTGAGACAGTCGTACGCGAGTTAGGTCATCGAGTCGTCAATCGAGAAATCGTCGTCGATGATGTGTATCAAATCAGAGCACACCTGTCCCAGTGGATTGCTGATCCAGGTGTCTCGGTTATTTTAACCACGGGTGGTACAGGATTCTCTGGTCGAGACTCTACGCCCGAGGCGGTAGCTCCCCTATTTGACAAGGTGATAGAAGGATTTGGCGAAACCTTCAGAGCGCTATCTTTTCAAGAGATAGGCAGTTCAACAGTGCAATCGAGAGCTCTCGGGGGTATGGCGAATAAAACGGTGATTTTTTGTATGCCGGGTTCGACGGGTGCCTGCAGAACGGCTTGGGAGGGGATTTTACGGCAGCAGCTCGATGCCACTCATCGGCCGTGTAATTTTATGGGCGTATTGGGTGTAGATTCCTAATGAACCAGCCCTTAATGCCCGTACCGGTGGCATTAGATCAGATGTTGGCGTTTATCGATACATCGCCCACTATCGAGGTCAGACCAGTGAATCAGGCACTCGGGTTCCGAGTTGCTAATGATCTTAGAGCACGCTTTGATAGTCCTCTATATGCCAACAGTGCAATGGATGGCTTCGCGTTACGTTCGGCTGATTCTCAGAAGTCACTTCCAATATCACAGAGAATAGCGGCGGGGGCTGTGCCAAATCCGCTTGCTGAGGGCACGGCGGCCCGTATTTTTACCGGCGCCATTTTACCCCTAGGCGCAGATACTGTGGTTATGCAGGAGGACTGTGTCGTTACTGACGGCGAGTTGAGAGTTCTGAGCGGTGGTGCTCCGGGCGATCACATAAGGGCTCAAGGCAGCGACGTTCAAGCGGGCTCAATCCTGTGTCGCAAAGGTGATTTGGTATCTCCCCCATTAATGGGGCTCTTGGCCTCTCAAGGTCTCAGTCAGATCTCCGTTTTTCGACGTCCAAGAGTCGCTTTGGTTCAAAGTGGTGATGAGTTAGTCGAGCCCGGTTCTGACTTGCACCCAGGCGGCATTTACAACTCTAATCGCAGTTTACTCGAGGGTTTGGTGCGTCGACATGGGGGCACTATCGTTGGTGTATGGTCAGCGCCCGACGCATTAGAAGATACGATTCAGATACTCAGAGAGGCTGCGGAATCAGCAGATGTTGTGATTACTACGGGTGGCGTATCCGTCGGCGAAGCCGATCATATTAAACCTGCTATTGAACATCTGGGTGAGTTGCACCTTTGGCGTTTGGCTTTGAAGCCGGGAAAGCCCTTTGCTTTTGGAACGATTAACCACACCCCGATTCTCGGGTTGCCCGGTAATCCCAGCTCGGTCTTGATTACCTTCACGTTCCTGGCGCGCCCTGTTCTAGGTTGGTTGCAAGGCGTGCAATATACTGCCCTGCCGTATTTTTGGGGGCGAGCCCAGTTTGAGCGGTCGGCAGGCACCCGCACCGAGTACTTGCGTGGGTCAGTGGTAAGTCGTGGCGGTGAAACGTGGCTTGAACCCTTGGCTCAGCAAAGCTCGGGCGCATTAAGCGCTGCGGTGGCATGTGATGTCTTAATTGTCGTGCCGGCTGGACAGAGCACCGAACGAGGCGCTCCCATCCAGTTCATACCGATGTCTGCGGTCGTTTAGCCGCGATACTTCTCGAAGACCAATGACGCATTAGTTCCGCCAAAACCAAAGCTATTAGACATGACTCGTGTGAGCTCAATGTTGTCTACTCTGGTGCGCACAATCGGCAGCCCTTCCGCTTCTGGGTCTAACTGATCAATGTTAGCTGAGGCGGCGACAAAGCTCTGTTGTTGCATGATCAGCGCATAAATGGCTTCTTGCACACCCGCCGCACCGAGTGAGTGCCCTGACAAGGATTTGGTCGAGTTGATTAAGGGCAGGTCTTGCCCTGCAAATGCCGCCTTGATGGCTTTGAGTTCTTGCATATCACCAGCAGGCGTACTTGTTCCATGCGCATTGATGTAATCAATGGGCCCAGTGGCGGTACTCTTGGCAAGTTGCATGCATCGTGAAGCGCCTTCGCCTGAGGGCGCCACCATATCGTAGCCGTCGGAAGTGGCGCCAATGCCGGTGATTTCCGCATAAATTTTGGCATTTCGAGCAAGCGCATGCTCCAGCGACTCGACTACCAGCATGCCACCGCCGCCGGCAATCACAAAGCCGTCTCGGTTTTGGTCATAAGCTCTTGCAGCTTGGGTAGGCGTGTCATTGTATTGGGTCGACAGGGCTCCCATAGCATCGAATAAGCTCGTCATGGTCCAATGCAGCTCTTCACCACCACCCGCGAACACGATGTCTTGCTTGCCTAGCTGGATCTGCTCGACAGCGGCACCGATACAGTGTGCACTGGTTGAGCACGCGGAAGAGATGGAGTAGTTCACGCCTTTGATTTTAAAGGGTGTGGCTAAGCAGGCGGATACCGTGCTACCCATTGTCTGCGTTACTCTGTATGGGCCGACGCGGCGTATGCCTTTGCTTCGAAGTATATCGGCCGCCTCAGTTTGGCTGGCTGCCGAGGCCCCACCGGAACCAGCGATGATACCTGTTCGAACATTCGATACGTGATCTTCGCTGAGACCTGCGTCTCGAATGGCCTGCTCCATGGCGATGAAGGCATAGGCGGCGGCATCTCCCATGAAGCGCAGTTGCTTGCGATCTATGTGGTCATTGAAATCGATGGTGGGGCGACCAGAGACATGCGATCGTAGGCCCATCTCAATAGAGCTTTGATCGGTGGTAATGCCCGATGTGCCGTTACGTAAAGAGGCCGCTACTGTCGTTAGGTCATTACCTAAGCAAGAGACGATCCCTAGACCGGTTATCACTACTCTTTTGGTCATCGTTAAAAACTCTCGGTGGAAGTAAATAATCCAACACGTAAATCTTGAGCTGTATAGATTTCTTTTCCATCGACGCTCAAGCTGCCGTCTGCGATACCCATCACGAGCTTTCGTTCAATCACCCGCTTCATAGTGATGTGGTAGGTCACTTTCTGCGCAGACGGTAGCACTTGTCCAAAAAATTTGACCTCGCCCGAACCCAGAGCGCGGCCTTTACCGGGGTTGCCGCGCCACCCCAGAAAGAATCCAACCAGCTGCCACATCGCGTCTAAGCCGAGGCAGCCAGGCATGACCGGATCACTGGGGAAGTGACACTCGAAAAACCAGAGATTTGGATTGATGTCGAGCTCGGCAATGAGCTCACCTTTGTTGTGAAGACCGCCATCAGAACTGATGTAGTTAATACGATCTATCATAAGCATTTGGTCTACGGGTAACCGGGCATTGCCCTCGCCGAACAATCGTCCGTGCCCGCAATCGATCAGTTCTTCCTTGGTGAAGGAGGATTGCGCTGTCATGAAAAAGTCCATTATGTTTGTTACGTTATCGACCATGTCGATATGTGCTCGCCTCGTCGCATTGTAAACGCTCGAGCCGTGAAGTCTACTTTTGTCTGATGTGAAGCCAGGTTTTGTGAGTGTTATGTCATGCCCATTTGGGTTAAACTCGAGCGCTCATTAAGGCGAACTTGAACTATGAATAATGTGATTCCGGTGATTCTTTCTGGTGGCTCGGGGAGTCGTCTGTGGCCAGTCTCTAGAGAGGGCCACCCAAAGCAGTTTTTACCTCTCGTGACAGCGAATACGCTGCTCCAAGATACCGTTTTACGGGCTAAAGCAGTAACTGATCGCGCACCAATACTGGTTGGAAACGAAGAGCATCGATTCATGCTGGCAGAGCAAATTCGCATGATCGATCAAGTGCCGGAAGCGATTTTGCTAGAGCCCAGTGGTCGCAATACAGCGCCTGCAGTCGCTCTGGCCGCTCTTTATGCGCTGCAACACGTCAGTGAAGATGCCCTGCTATTGGTGATGCCCGCTGATCATGCTATCGGAGATACCGAAGCCTTTAAAAAAGCAGTGGCACAGGCGAGTGATTGCGCTGCTCAGGGGTTTTTAATGACCTTTGGCGTGATACCTACAGCACCGGAAACTGGCTATGGTTATATTCGAGCGGGGGAGGTATTAACGGGTGATATCTGTCGAATTAACTCGTTTGTCGAGAAGCCCGAGCTCGATGTTGCAAAGTCTTATATTGCTGCAGGAGATTACTGGTGGAATAGCGGTTTATTCCTGTTACCTGCTGGGCTTTATCTTGAAGAGTTGCGACGCTTACGGCCGGAAATTGCACAGAGCTGCGAGGCTGCGATGGCTGAGGCACGCGAGGATCTCGATTTTTATCGTCCAAACCAGGCGCATTTCAGTCGATCTGAATCTATCAGCATTGATTATGCAGTCATGGAGCATACGCATAAAGGCGGCGTGATGCCGCTCGATTGCTCTTGGAGTGATGTGGGCGCATGGTCGGCGTTGTGGGATCTGCAGCTGAAAGATGCTGCTGGCAATGTGAGTGAAGGTGATGTCGTTTTAACGGACTGTGAAGACAGTTATTTCCGCTCTAGCGAACGACTTATCGCAGGTATTGGCTTGCGAGATCTGGTGGTGGTAGAGACCGCGGATGCCGTACTGATTTCCCATAAAGATCAAGTCCAAGAGGTAAAAACAATTGTTAACCATTTGAAGTCTCAAGGGCGGCCAGAGGTGTCTTTGCACCAACAGGTGTTCAGGCCCTGGGGGTCGTACGAGACCTTGGTCTTAGCTGAGCGGTTTCAGGTGAAGCGCATTGTCGTGAAGCCTGGTGGTACTTTATCGTTGCAAATGCATCATCATCGCGCTGAGCATTGGATTGTGGTGCACGGCACCGCTCAAGTGACCTGCGGCGAGCGTATGTTCATGCTGGGCGAGGACGAATCCACCTATATTCCTCTGGGTATCAAGCATCGACTTTCGAACCCGGGCAAAATACCACTAGAGCTAATCGAGGTGCAGTCGGGTAGTTATTTAGGGGAAGATGATATTGTGCGTTTCGACGATACTTACGGTCGTGTGCCAGATGCGGTATGAGCAATTAGGAGACGTAGCTGAATGATTAAAAAATGTTTATTTCCTGTGGCCGGATACGGCACTCGTTTTCTACCTGCGACGAAAAGTATGCCAAAAGAAATGCTGCCAGTGGTGAATAAGCCACTCGTTCAGTATGGTGTTGAAGAGGCTATTGAAGCTGGGATGACCACGTGTGCCATGGTGACTGGGCGTGGTAAAAGAGCGATAGCGGATCATTTTGATATCAACTACGAGCTCGAGCATCAAATTCGTGGCTCTGGCAAAGAGGTGTATCTAGAAAGTATTCGGGATGTGCTCGATCGTGGCACTTTCACTATGGTGCGGCAGCGCGAAATGAGAGGGCTGGGCCACGCCATCCTGACGGGTGAGTCGCTTATTGGCAATGAGCCCTTTGGTGTGGTCCTGTCAGACGATTTATGCCTAAATTCTGAAGGTGAGGGCGTATTGGCGCAGATGGCTGCGCTCTATCGGCAGTTCCGATGTTCTATTGTAGCGATACAAGAGGTGCCGAAGGACCAGGTTCACAAATACGGAGTTATCGCTGGCGAGGCGATGAAAGACGGATTATATCGGGTTGATTCAATGATCGAGAAACCAAAGCCAGACGAGGCGCCCTCGAACTTAGCCATTATTGGCCGTTACATACTAACACCTGATATTTTCGACATCCTGCGTGATACGCCCGCCGGTGCTAACGGTGAAGTTCAGTTGACTGATGCCCTTATGACGCAAGCTCAGCGCGGCTGTGTCATCGCCTATAAGTTTCAGGGTCGTCGCTTTGACTGCGGCAGTGTGCCGGGCTTTGTTGAGGCCACCAACTTCGTATTCGAGAACTTATATACCAGTGCTTAAGCGGCTCGCTTGACCGCCTGGGAGCAGAGCGTCAACAAAGTTTGCTTGGCTTCGCTATCGGGTAGAATTTGAATCGACTGCTCTGCTTGCTGTTGGAAATGATTGGCTTGTTGCTCGCAGTAGCTGATGGCGCCGGAGCTGCTGATGAGCTCTATGATCGCCAAGATGTCTGTTGTATCTTTGTTTTCTAGCGCTTGTCGCACCACCTTGGCGTCATGTGGAGGAAGATGCTCAAGCGCGTAAATAAGAGGCAGTGTAGGTTTGCCCTCTGCAAGATCGTCTCCGACGTTTTTGCCCATTGTGTTGGCGTCGCCCTGATAATCTAACAGGTCATCGACGATCTGAAACGCTATCCCAAGATTAAGACCAAATGATCGCATATGGATACAGGTCTGCTCGGACGCCCCAGATAGGAGCGCCGAACCGTAGCACGCGGCGCCAAAAAGCGCGGCAGTTTTTGCTTTAATCACCTCGTAATATTGCGCTTCAGAAGTGTTAGCGTCGCCGGCACGCACCAATTGCAACACCTCACCCTCAGCGATTCGATTGGTGGTATTGGCGATATCACTTAACACGCGCATGTCGTTGATGCTGACAAGCAGCTGAAAGGCTCGACTGTAAATGAAGTCACCAACCAAAACGCTGGATGCATTGCCGAAAGCCGCATTCGCAGTGGCTCGGCCACGGCGTAAAGAGGAGACATCAACGACGTCGTCATGAAGCAACGTGGCGGTGTGCAAAAACTCGATCACTGTTGCGAAGGCGTTGTGCGCTGTCGTAATTTTACCCAGCGCCGCTGCAGTAAGAAGGCATAAGCGGGGTCGCAGTCGTTTCCCGCCGGCGTCGATTATGTACTGGCCGATATCTTCAACCAGGCTAACGTCCGAGCGCAGGTTCTCGAGAATCAACTGATTTACGTCTTCGAATGCACTGGCAATGGTCGAGCTTAGTGGCGGCATGGTTAGGTCAAAATCCGATAGTGGCAGCGATGCTAAGTAGCTGGAACATTGGTGTCAAGGTCAGTATAAGCGAAGTCTCGCCGATTTGCTTGCCCGCTTGTGTCAGTTCACTTCTTAGCCTATAATCCGCACCCCGGCTAACGCACAGGTGCATTAGCCGCTGAATTAACGTGCCAAGCTCTGCCCTCGGCGAGTTGCCGAGTCATTATATTGCGAGATGGCTAACGAAGGAAAAGATTATGTACGCAGTGATTGTCAGCGGTGGAAAGCAGCATCGCGTGGTTGAGGGTGAAACTCTCAAACTTGAGAAATTAGAGTCCGCTACTGGCGAGACGATTCAGTTTGACCAAGTGCTGATGATCGGTGGTGATACCCCCGTCATTGGCACGCCGGTTCTGGAATCGGCGACAGTAAAAGCGGAAGTTGTGGCACACGGTCGCCATGATAAAGTGAAAATCATGAAGTTTAATCGCCGAAAGCATCATATGAAGCAGGCGGGACATCGGCAGTGGTATACCGAAGTCAAGATTACTGAGATTAAGGCGTAGTCAGGGAGTAGCGAAATGGCGCACAAAAAAGCAGGTGGTAGTACTCGTAACGGTCGCGATTCCGAAAGCAAACGCCTTGGCGTTAAACGGTTTGGCGGTCAACTCGTAAGCGCGGGAAGTATCATTGTTCGTCAGCGTGGAACTAAAATGCACGCAGGCGACAACGTGGGTTGTGGTAAAGACCACACCCTCTTCGCGAAAGTTGAAGGGCGGGTTGAGTTTGTTCAGCGCGGGCCGAACAACAGAAAGTTTGTACAAATAGTCGCTGTTTGAGGTTGAGTCGCGCAGCGATTGAAAGCCTCGTCAGCTGACGAGGCTTTTTTTTTGGGTGCCGGAATGACACCTTAGGATGCCAACATGAAATTCGTAGACGAAGCTATTATCGATGTGGCTGCTGGTAACGGCGGCGGCGGGTGTTTGAGCTTTCGAAGAGAGAAGTACATTGCCAAAGGCGGACCCGACGGTGGGGACGGTGGCGATGGCGGCAGCGTTTATCTGGAAGCCGATGAAAACTTGAATACCATGGTCGATTATCGCTTTCAAAGGCGCTTTCGCGCGGCTAATGGTTCGCCGGGTCAGGGTCGCAATTGTACCGGCAGAAGTGGCGACGATCTGACACTTAAAGTGCCCGTCGGAACGACGGTCATCGATATCGATACCAACGAGGTATTGGGTGATTTGTCCGAGGCGGGTCAGTGCTTAAAGGTGGCGCAGGGTGGATTTCATGGTTTGGGGAATACCCGCTTTAAGTCGAGTATCAATCGCGCACCTCGACAGACGAGCCCAGGTTCAGAGGGAGAGAAGCGACGCTTAAAGCTTGAGTTGAAAGTATTGGCGGATGTGGGTCTCCTTGGAATGCCGAATGCGGGTAAGTCGACCTTGATCCGGGCGATTTCTGCGGCTAAGCCCAAAGTGGCAGACTACCCGTTTACCACCATGGTACCCAACTTAGGTGTGGTCCGTGTCGATCCCTTGCGGAGCTTTGTTGTCGCGGATATCCCGGGCTTAATCGAGGGCGCAGCTGAAGGCGCCGGTCTAGGGATTCGGTTCTTAAAACACCTAACACGAAATCGTCTATTGCTTCACTTAGTTGACTTGGCGCCTTGGAATGACGAATCTCCGGCGCAACATGCACTTGCTATCGTGCGCGAATTAGAGGCATTTAGCCCCCTGCTTGCAGAGCGGCCGCGGTGGCTGGTCCTCAACAAAGCCGATGTACTCGATGAAGAGACACAGAAAGAAAGGGTCGAAGAAGTGGTGGATGTTTTGGGCTGGACCGGTCCTGTTTTCGTGATTTCTGCCTTGGCAAACACCGGTACCCAGGCTTTGATACAAGCGATTATGATTCAGCTCGAAGATTGGCGAGACGCTGAGAGACTTGATCCTGATCTAGCGCAGCACGAGGCTGATATTCAGTTGGCATTGCAAGCTGAGGCGCGCGCTAAAATCGAGTCAACACGAGTCCGAGCAGAGACCTCAGACGACGATGATGACGACGACTATGATGACGACGACTATGACGTAGAAGTGGAATACGTACAGTAATGACCAACAGCTTACAACGTTCCGCTATTCCAAAGGCTCAGAGATGGGTTATTAAGTTGGGGTCTGCCTTGCTCACAGATGATGGCGAAGGGCTCCAGCCTGAAGTTGTCGGTCGAATTGTCGAGATGTGCCATGATTTGTTGGCGCAAGGCAAGCAGGTAGTCATTGTATCTAGCGGAGCAGTCGCAGCCGGGCTCGCGTATCTTGGATGGACTGAGCGGCCTAAGAAATTACACGATTTACAGGCCGCTGCCGCGGTCGGACAAACCCATTTGGTGCGTGCCTACGAGACCGCTTTTGCGCGCTATCAAAAAACCACCGCACAAGTCCTT
>CBFHJC010000001.1:0-31161 GCA_965656045.1 Aequoribacter sp. | reverse complement strand
CACAAGTCTTCGGCTCAGGTCATAATTGGTGCGATACTCGTTCTGGCCAGTACCTTACCGTCAAGTTCGCAGGCTGAAACCAGCTTAGTACATCAAGCTCAGGATATCGTGAAGCAGTTTGCGGGCCAGCTCAAGCCGCAGCTGCAGGATGCAATGCGTGCAGGCGGACCGCCGCTGGCCGTCAAAGTCTGCGCGGAAACGGCCCCCTTAATTGCCGAGTCATTGAGTGAATCAACCGGTTGGTCTGTGCGCCGAGTCAGTGATCGACCAAGGAACCCTAGCGCAGCACTGGATGACTGGGAAAGGCTTGCTTTAAGCACGCTCAACGCCCGCTTAGCGGAGCCCCAAACTTCCGCCTTGATCCTACACGAGACTACTGCAGACGGGTTTCGCTATGCGCAAGCGCAAGTGACTGAAGGCCTATGTCTGGCCTGTCATGGCACGTCACTGGCGCCTGAAACAGCGGCAATGCTGACGCGCTACTATCCAAATGATCAGGCCAAGGGATACCAAATCGGTGAAATCCGCGGCCTGTTTAGTCTGCAAAAATCGGCCAAATCCCCATTTTAATCAACGCGCTAGGGGTCAACCCATTGAACCTGGTCACCAATCTGAATAAGGCCTTCAACTTCGACCCTGCAGCAGACGCCGCCGCGCCAACTGGGTTCTAGAGCAGCGCGCAAGCCCGGATGGACAGCCTCCATTCGAGAACAGGGGTCGCATTCACAGGTAATTCGCAAGCGGGCAGTACCAACCGATAGCACGCGCCCCACATCGTCAGGGCAAAAAGTGACACCCTCAACCAGTAAGTTCGCTCTGCGCTCCAACCAATCTAATCTAGAACCGAGCTCGCGGTTCACTTCCGACCAAGATTGAGCGCTCAGAACAGTCACCTGACGTTTCCCCGACTTCCCCCGCGCATCTCCCATAACACCTTTGCTGCAAGTGAGTGCTGCCTGGCGAATCGGTTCCATCACTGCTTTGGGGGCACTACGTCGTGCAATCCCGGCTAGCTCCCCTGATTGGGTAGGCGTGGGTTTACTCATAAAGAATAGGCTCCAGCAAACGCATCCAGAAATTTAGACAATTCTTCTGCAGGCAATCGATTGATGCCGGCCGCTGCGGATCGACCACCCCCCGTCGCAAACTGACGTGCTAGTGTGTCAGCGCCCTCGCGGCGGTTCAAAGGCGCCCTAATACTGACCAGAAAATGATCATCACCCAAATCAGTCAGTATGGCGTGAGCACGGTTGGGATACTGTTCTACGAGACTATTGCTAAATACGCCGCTGACTCGGCGAGCCCAAGGAACGTTCGGCAAAATATACGCCGCTGCCGCTCCCGAGTCGTACTCAGGTCGCAGCGCGCTCACCTCGTTCATATCAGACGTATAACCATCCGCTAAGGTCGTAAAAATAGTTGCCTGGCCATCAACAAACTCATCCGGTGTCGGGCACTCGACGACCGCCCGATACAGAGTTTCGGGGTGAAAATATAGATCGTCTAAACTGGGGCCATAGCCGTTGTAATTCAGATACAAACCCAAACGCGCATAAAGTTGAATCTGTTGCTCGCTCAGAGCCAGTGTTGCGGCAAGCGCTTGAGCGCTGCGGCCGAGATTGTCACCAAAGGCACCTACCACCGCCCAAGACGCAAAAGCACCTTTCAAAAAGCCGTTGATAAGGAGCGAGGTACACACCTCTGGCGCTGTATTGATAATGGTCGTGAGGTTTGGATGCTCTGGCAGGTCACCTGCGTAATGATGATCGCAGTAAAACACGGAACTTCCGTTCGCCAGAAGCTTTGCCACACGGTCTCGGTTCTTGTCGAACGAGATATCGAGTGCGGTAATCGCGGCTGTTTGTCCCAGTGGCACTTGTTCTAATAGTTCGATATCTCGCTTAATACCACTAATGAGCACAGCCTCTCTAGGCTCGGCCAGACGCAACTGCGCCAGCGCACAAATACCGTCTGCATCCCCATTAAACACATCGTAGGCTAACACTTACTCGATCTCCGCAGGTAAAAAGGCGCGGCATGATCCGCGCCAACACAGAACCTATCGTAACACCAAGCGATCCCTGTTTCGCTCTAGAATCGCGGGCCCAATACCTTTTACCTCAGTGACCTCTTCGAGGCTCGCAAAAGGACCGTACTGTTCTCTGTAGCGCACGATAGCTTGAGCCTTGGACAAGCCGACACCGCTGAGCGATCGCGCCAAAGTCTCCGCATCGGCCGAATTAAGATCGATTTGCTCGATCGCTGCGATCCCCATCTCGGTAGCCGATGTTTGGGCCAGAGCTTGCACTGGTGTTATCAACCAGGAAAGCATTAGCCATGCAGCGACCACACTGGTCGAAAAAAGTTTAACTGTCATCATAATGTATCTCCTTAATGTGGGTGATGTGCGCTAGGCGCAAAGCCACAATAAGCAGTCCTTAAGAGGTCACCAAATGAATGACCACACAGAATGAAAAATGACGTTTGCAGATCACTCTGCCGGAACGAATCCAATGCTGGTATTGATTGATTGAAGCGCTTTGAGAGGATCTGGCGCCTGCGTGATGGGGCGGCCAATCACCATAAAATCTACTCCTGCCTCCGTGGCTTCTGGCGGTGTCATAACACGTTTTTGATCACCCATATCAGAGCCCGCGGGGCGAATGCCAGGGGTCACGGTTAAAAATTGAACGCCACACACTGCTTTCACTTGGCTGATTTCTTGCGCTGAGCACACCACGCCGTCTATGCCGCAATCCGCGGACAGGCGCGCTAACCGTGTCACCTGATCTTCCGCGGAACTCGAGACCCCGACCTCGGCCAGTTCAGCGGTACTCATGCTCGTTAACACAGTAACCGCGGTGAGCAAAGGTCGCTGCGCTCGGCGCGACAGAGCGTCGGCGGCGGCTGTCAGCATCGCGCGACCACCGCTGGCATGCACATTCACCATCCACACACCCATATCGGCGGCAGCAGTTACGGCCGCCGCTACCGTGTTTGGGATGTCGTGAAACTTGAGATCCAAAAATATGTCGAACCCGCGTTTTTGAAGTTCATCGACTTGGGCTTTACCAAAACGTGTGAACAGCTCTTTACCCACTTTGAGTCGGCAAAGCGCGGGGTTCAGCTGCTCGACCAGGGCCGAGCACGATCTTGTGTCGGCGAAGTCGAGAGCGACAATAACAGGACTACCAGTGACCTTGGTCATTGCGACAATACCTTAGTAATACCCATCGGTTTAATCGACCCCCAAAACTTACACCCGGGACAAAACCAGTGCAGGTGCCGCCCGCCGAAGCCACAATGGTGGCAACGATACGCTGGGCTTTTCTCGCTGAGCTGCTTCATGAGTTCCATTGCGAGTTCTAGATGGGACGGTAATTGGTCTTGGTCGCCCTCAAGCTGCCATAGCAGCAGGCGATAGAGACCCCGCAAACTCACTGAATCACGCATAGAATCTGCTAAAAATGCTGCCGCGCTCTCGACGCCCTCGAAATCCTTAACATGATCCGCCAGCGCCAACATGAGCCCAGTCGTAGGGTACTTTGCCAAACTCGCGCGCAAAAATAGCGAGAAATCATGCGGACGCCCCAACTCGGTGTAACACGCCTTCAGCAGAGGCAAAGTCTCAGGCAAGAAGTCGGGATCTTGATGCTCAACTTGATGCAAGAGTGAGATGGTCTGCTCGTAATCGGCATCATTAAAAGCCAAACGCGCATACATCAGTGTTACTCTCACATTCGATCCATCTTCTCTTGCCGCGGCCTCAAGAGCTTCTTCGGCACCACGCCGATTGCCCTGCTGGAGCTGCTGCTCACAAAGCTCGCAATAAAAATGTGGCAGTAGAATATTGACCGACTGTTCGCCCGGGCCAGGCACATCTGCTTGCTTCCCCCCAAAAAACGCCTTCTTCGACAGCAGCGAACTCGCCATTGACGCAGCTTTTTCCCACTCTCGCTCCGTTTGATAGATTTCAATCAAGTAACGGCGGGCTTCAACCGCTCTTTGAGGAGATTCAGAAATCAAATCAAGTAACAGATGCTCGGCTCGATCAAGAAGACCTGCGCTGATATAGTCTCGAGCAAGCTCTAGATGAGCGCTGTGCTGGTGATGGGGCGTTATATCGCTCGCATTGAGAAGATTTTGATGAACGCGGATGGCGCGCTGAACCTCACCTTGCTTGCGCAGCAAATGCCCGAGCGCCATATGAGTGTCAAACGTTTCCTCGTTAACATCCAGAGAGGCAATAAACGTATCCATCTCTGCATCCGGCTTAGCGTCTAACAGATAGTTCAAGCCCTTATAGTAATCGCTGGATCGAGCTTGAATACGATGGCGCGTTGATGCTGCCCGACCAAACAGCCAACCTATAGCAACGGCGCAAAATAAGACAACAAATAGAATGGGGTCAGCCAACTTACCGGGGCTCCGAACTGTCACTGTGGGTCAGCTGGCGCTGCAACCGCTTACGCGTCCAGCGCTCATACACCCTGCGGGGGAGCGACGACAGCCAATGAAAACAAGCGCCCGCAACGAAAGCCAATATCAGCCACGCGCCCAACGGCAAGTCCATTGATCTGGCTGACGAAATACTCACGGTAACTTGTTCGCTATTCAGTTCGACAAACCATGCCGCGGCAACAACGCAAGCGCCGATGATGAGTAGTACCGCTAGACGGCTGAGAAACTTCATTTCACCCCGCGAGTGTCACGAGAGTTTGAGACCTTTATTGACTCGCTCACGCAACTCTTTGCCCGGCTTAAAATGGGGCACAAACTTACCTGGAAGTTGCACCGCATCACCCGTTTTAGGGTTACGTCCCTGACGGGGCTCGCGATAGTGTAATGAAAAACTACCAAACCCTCTGATCTCTATGCGTTCACTCGAAGTTAATGCGTTCGACATTTGCTCGATCACACTCTTAACCGCCAGCTCTACATCTTTGAGTGACAGCTGAGTCTGCTTAGCAGCGATCGCCTCAATCAATTCACTTTTCGTCATAACTCGATTCTTTCGTTGATTTCAATTAGACCCTAACAATATCACAAGGCCCTAATTTTGAATAAAAAAAAGGCCCCGAATTGGAGCCTTTTACTATCTTGAGGTCTACTGATCTTGCATTTGTGCCTTGATCAAATCGCCGATAGTACCCGGAGACGATGATGCCACCTCTTGGTCTTTCAGAGATTTAACCGCATCTTGCTCATCTTCGTAGTCCTTCGCCTTGACCGATAACGCAATGGTACGATTTTTCCGATCCAGCGCGATAATCTTAGCTTCTACAGTGTCACCCTCTTTGTAGACACTACGAGCATCTTCAACGCGCTCACGGCTGATGTCTGCGGCTTTCAGGACACCCTCAACTTCCTCAGCGAGAGTCACGATAACAGCCTTAGCATCGACCTCAGTCACAATACCAGTCACGATCGATCCACGATCGTTCTCTGCGGCATAGTTCGAGAACGGATCATTCTCTAGCTGTTTGATGCCCAAAGAAATACGCTCGCGCTCTGGATCTATCGACAGAATGACGGTTTCAATCTCGTCGCCTTTCTTGTAGTTTCGAACGGCTTCTTCGCCAGTTTCATTCCAGCTGATATCAGACAGGTGAACCAAACCGTCAATATTGCCTTCGAGACCGATAAAGATACCAAAATCAGTAATGGACTTGATGCCACCCGAGATCTTGTCGCCTTTGCTGTATTGAGCCGCAAACGCGTCCCAAGGATTCTGCTGGCACTGTTTGATACCCAATGAAATACGACGACGCTCCTCGTCGATATCCAGAATCATCACTTCAACTTGATCACCCAGCTGCACGATCTTCGATGGATGAACGTTCTTATTCGTCCAATCCATTTCGGATACGTGAACCAGACCTTCTACACCCTCTTCGAGTTCAGCGAAGCAGCCGTAATCAGTCAAGTTGGTGATAGTCGCGCTGACCCGAGCGTTTTCGGGGTAGCGCGCTTTGATTTCCACCCATGGATCTTCGCCCAACTGCTTCAAGCCTAAGCTGACGCGATTACGCTCACGATCAAACTTAAGTACCTTCACGTCAATCTCTTGACCCACTTCGACAATCTCTGAAGGGTGCTTGATACGCTTCCAAGCCATATCGGTGATGTGGAGCAGACCATCGACACCGCCCAAGTCAACGAACGCGCCGTAGTCGGTCAGGTTCTTAACCACACCCTTGACTGACATGCCTTCCTGCAGATTTTCGAGGAGTGCATCACGCTCAACACTGTTGGCAGCTTCCATTACCGCGCGTCTTGAAACCACGACGTTGTTGCGCTTCTGGTCCAGCTTGATCACTTTAAATTCTAGTTCTTTGCCCTCTAGGTGAAGTGTTTCACGAATGGGGCGAACATCGACCAATGAACCCGGTAAAAAGGCTCTGATTGTGTTGATGTCGACAGTAAAGCCACCTTTGACCTTACCGTTAATAATACCTTTAACCACTTGGTCGCCTTCATGAGCAGCTTCAAGCTCTGTCCATGACTCTGCGCGCTTGGCTTTTTCACGAGACAGTTTTGTTTCGCCAAATCCATCTTCAACAGTTTCAAGGGCCACTTGTACTTCGTCGCCAATCGACAGCGTACATTGACCGTTCGCATCAACAAACTGTGACATGGGGATCACGCCTTCAGACTTTAAGCCGGCGTGTACTGTGACCCACTCGTTATCGATATCGATAACAACGCCGGTCACAATTGAACCGGGTTCCATATCAACGGTTTTTAGACTTTCTTCAAATAATTCGGCGAAATTTTCGCTCATGCGTTTATACCTATGGTGTTATGAGTTGTAACAACTCGTCTCCGCGCTCCAGCCCACACGGGTTATTAATAATGAAGTGTTAGGCCGACGCTGGTAAGGCCTTAACGCTCCGCTTGTTTAACTTCTCGTCTCTACCGCCCCAAGCACCGCTGCGACGACCTGTTCGATCGACATTTGCGTGCTGTCTAACATGATCGCGTCATCGGCCGCTTTAAGTGGCGATGCAGCCCGCTCACTGTCGCGCAGATCACGCACTCGAATGTCCTCCAAAAGGCGCGGCAGACTAACACTTTCGCCCATCTGTATCAACTGTTTCTGGCGTCTAAGCGCCCGCGCCTCAGGACTTGCGGTTAAGAAAACTTTGATTTGGGCATCCGGAAAAACCACCGTACCCATATCTCGACCGTCTGCGACTAGACCAGGCGCCGTCCTAAAGGTACGCTGCCTGTCCAGTAAAGCGGCCCTGACTGAGGGCAATGCACCGACTGTCGAAGCCCCCATACCCGCTTCTTCACTGCGCACTCTTTGGGTAACATCGAGCCCATCCAGATAAATCACTAGCGCGTCGTCACGCACCAGAAACTGGACAGCCAGTGATGACGCGCATTCAGCCATGAGTTCTGCATCAGTCAAATCATACTGCCGATCGATACCGGCGAGCGCTGTTAATCGGTACAGGGCACCTGAATCGAGCAAGTGCCAGCCCAGGGCAACCGCCACCGCTTTCGCAACTGTTCCTTTCCCTGCGCCGCTAGGGCCATCGATGGTGAGAACCGGGATCATGTCTCGTTATCTGATGTGGTGATCTGCAAACCGAGCCCTCGTGCGATCGCATCAAAGTTAGGGAAGGATGTGGCAACAGGGTCGCAATCCAAAACATGGATCGGCGCTTCGGCTCGGAGTGCGGCAATCGCAAAGCTCATTGCGATTCGGTGGTCATGATAGGTCCGAATCACTCCACCACCGATGCGCCCTCCCTCGATGATGATGCCATCTTCTAAAATTGTATTGGTGATACCGAGCGTGGTCAGGCCTTCTGCCATACTGGCAATGCGGTCGCTTTCCTTCACCCTCAACTCTTCAGCGCCCCTGAGTATCGTCGTACCTTCTGCGCAAGCCGCCGCTACAAACAGTGCGGGAAACTCATCGATGGCCAGAGGGACCTGATCAAGTGGAATAGTAATACCCTGAAGTGGCGCATACTTGACCCGAATATCCGCAACGGGCTCGCCACCCACGACACGCTCATTCGACATTCGAATATCTGCACCCATCATACGCAATACGTTAATCGCACCAATGCGTGTCGGGTTGACCCCAACATGCGTTAAATGCACGTCTGAGCCGGGCGCAATAGAGGCTGCCACCATGAAAAAAGTCGCTGAAGAAATGTCGGCCGGAACTTCAATATGCGCCGCTGACAATCGCCCACCACTCTCGATTGTCACCCTATTACCACTGCGTGTGAGCGGGTATCCGAACCCCTCTAACATGCGTTCAGTGTGATCTCGGGTTGGCGCAGGCTCAGTTGTAGAGGTGGTGCCATCTGCCCATAAACCAGCCAACAAGACGCAGGATTTCACCTGAGCACTCGCCATCGGTAAGACGTAATCTAACCCTTTTAATGATTGCCCTCCGGCAATATGCAATGGCGGCTTACCCCCGGCTTCGCTACTTATTTGCGCTCCCATCATAGTCAGTGGATCAATCACACGTCCCATGGGTCGTCCACAGAGAGAACTATCGCCCGTTAGGGTTGCCTCGAGTCCTGCGCCGGCGACGATACCACTGATGAGTCGCATGCTGGTTCCGGAATTACCCATATCAAGAGGGTTCGATGGGCTTTTGAGTCCTCTCAGACCAACCCCGTGAACACGGACCTCGCCATCATTTGGTCCGTCTATTTCGACCCCCATGGCGCGAAAGGCTGATACGGTTGCCAATGCATCTTCACCTTCTAAAAAGCCAGTGATCAGCGACGACCCTTCAGCGATTGATGCCAACATGATGGATCGATGAGAAATGGATTTATCGCCCGCAACTCTAGCTTCGCCGACGATCGAGCCTCCAGGCAAACATTGGAATTTCATAGCATTAACCCTGTTATGAAGATCGATCGAGCGTACTCAGCAGGTCATCTCGTGACCCCTTTGCCCGTTCAAAAATAGCGGTGATCGTCGATGTATCCTCGGCTTCTATTGCGGTTCGCAGCCGCTGGACACCAGCAGTGAACTGATCGAGTGCTTGTAGCAACTCGGTGCGATTCGCAAGGGCGATATCTCGCCACATGACCGGATCACTCGACGCAATGCGGGTAAAATCGCGAAATCCGCCTGCCGCGAACTGAAAAATATCGTCGGCCAAATCACTGGTCGCTAAGGTGTCTACCAACGCATAAGCGAGCATGTGCGGGAGATGACTTGTCGCCGCCAGCACTTGATCGTGGAGTTGAACTGACATGCTCAAAACTTCAGCGCCCGCGGCTTCCCAAAGATCAGTAACCACTGCAATAGCGGTTGGATCAGTACTTGATTGAGGCGTCAGTATCACTCTATGACGATCAAATAGATCGGCTCGAGCCGCATGTACCCCGGATTTTTCAGAGCCTGCAATAGGATGCCCGAGCACCACAAAACTCGGCCACTGGGCTAGCCCTAGGGCATCAATCGCGCGGTAGAGATTGCCTTTAACTGACGCAGCGTCCGTTAACACGGGTGGACGCTCAAGCTGATTGGCATGACCGATCAACTCGACCAATTGCTGCTCGGCCAGCAGTGTCGGAGTGGCAATTAAAACGAGATCACACTGGTACACAAGCTCTGCAGCGGAGGATACCGCTCGGTCAATAATACCCTGTTCCAAGGCCGCTTGAACGGTCGTCTGACGATGTCCATATCCCACAATTTCAGAGTACAGTTGACTGGGTCGCACCGCTTTCGCCAATGACGCGCCGATCAAACCGAGCCCTAAAATACCAAGCCGCATTACAGCACTGCTCTGGGATAGGAGCCAATGACTTTAATGAGGATAGATTGCTCCTCGAGCTCGGACAGGATGGCCGCAACGCGAGCATCTTGGCAATGCCCTTCGAATTCGATGAAGAAAACGTATGCCCACTTTTCAGTCTTAGACGGCCGAGTATCGATGCGGGTCAAACTGATGCCCTCGCGCCGGAAAGGCTCGAGCAAACCAAGTAGTGCGCCGGGTTTGTTGCGGGATGAGACCACCAGCGATGTCTTGTCGTGACCGCTCGGGGGTACCTCGTCACGTCCAATAACCAAAAATCGAGTGGTGTTATCTGGATTGTCTTCGATATGCTCAGCAAGCTTCTCAAGCCCATAAAAATCAGCCGCTGCCTCTCCTGCAATAGCCGCAACACCAGGCTCTTTCGCGGCACGCTTAGCCGCCTCGCCGTTACTCGCCACGGCCTGCCACTCAACGTGTGACCAGTGATGACTGAGCCAATTCCGACACTGTGCCAAGGCTTGTTGATGCGCGATAATCTTGGTGATCTTGTTCGGATCAGATCCCTTCAGAGCCAGCAAATAATGGTGAATGGGGATCTCGACTTCGCCGACAATGTGCAATGCGGTATCGATAAAGCTGTCTAGGGTATGACTCACCATTCCCTCAGTTGAATTTTCGACCGGCACAATACCGTAATGACAGCCCCCCGATTCAACCTCGGCAAAGACACGGTCAATGGTGCCCTGAGAGACACAAACTGCCGCATGCCCAAAGTGTTTCAAAGCCGCCGCCTGCGTAAACGTGCCCTCGGGTCCTAAATAGCCCACCTGCAAGGGGCGCTCTAGCGCCAAACATGCCGACATGATTTCCCGAAAAATGTAGGCAATCGTATCATCAGCGAGTGGCCCTTCGTTGCGTTCTTTCAAGCGCAGCAGTACTTGGGCTTCTCTTTCCGGCCGGTAAAATTGAGGCTCTGCAATGTCATCGCCACGCCCTGAGGCCGATTGTACCTCTTGCATTTTTATCTCTGCGACTTGCTGAGCACATCGAGCACGCTCACTGATCAGCTTGAGAATATCCTGATCGAGCGCGTCAATGGTATCCCTGATAGCGAGCAGTTCAGGAGTTGGCTTAGAGTCACTCATAGGCTAACTGTGCTGAGACGCAAAATCGCGCATGTAGTCAATGAGTGCATCAACGGCGGCTTCCGGTACGGCGTTGTAAATAGACGCCCGCATCCCGCCAACAGATCGATGTCCTTTCAAATTGAGGAGCCGAGCGTCATCGGCGCCCTGCAAGAAAGCTTTGTCGAGCGCAGCGTTTGCTAGAGTAAACGGCACATTCATAATGGATCGATTCGGCACAGCGACTGGATTCGCGTAAAACCCGGATTGATCGATGTAAGCATAAAGTTTGCTTGCCTTGCGCTGATTGATTGATGCCATCGCTGCAAGACCACCGAGCTGCTCTAACCAATCAAATACCAAACCAGCAAGGTAAATCGCGAAAGTAGGCGGTGTGTTGTACATTGAGTCGTTCTCAGCGGCTATTTGCCAGTTCAGCATGGCTGGGCACTGAGGTGACGCTCTACCCAAAAGTTCACGGTCAACGATAACAACCGTCAAACCTGCAGGACCAATATTCTTCTGGGCACCGGCGTAAATGACGCCGTAATCCGACACATTCAATGGTCCTGACAAAATCATAGAAGACATATCGGCCACAATCGGCACGTCGCCCCGAGGCAGGTCAGCAAACGCGACCCCCCCAATCGTTTCGTTGGGGCAGATGTGCAAATACGCCGCGTCATTTGCCCGATCCCACACAGCCTGCTCAGGGACATAACTGAAATTTTGATCTTCCGAGCTTGCGACCACTTTGACTTGAGCAAAGCGCTTGGCTTCCGAGATCGCCTTCTTCGACCATTGCCCCGTATTGACATATTCAACAGGGGTGTCTCCGGTCGCCAAATTCAACGGGACTGCCGCGAACTGTTGGCTTGCACCACCCTGCAAGAAGAGAACCGCGTAGTTTTCGGGAATACCCATCAAACGGCGCAGAGAAGCTTCGGCTGCATTCGCAATGGACACGATTTCGTCACTGCGGTGACTCATCTCCATGATGGATAAGCCACGCCCCTGCCAATCTAGCAGATCGGTTTGCGCTTGTTGTAAAACAGATTCCGGCAGAGCCGCTGGGCCAGCACAAAAATTAAACACTCTCGACATTGCTTTTACCCGTAGGCTCCCCTATTCGATTTCTGTAGCGCCGTCAGACTCGTCTTCAGCAGACAATTCTTCAGACTCATCAATTTGAGCAATGCGGACCAGTTCCTCGCCGTCTTTTAAACGGATGACTCTGACGCCTTGCGTATTTCTTCCTAAACTGGAAATTTCAGCAACCCGAGTTCTCACCATCGTACCTTGGTTCGAGATCAGCATAAGCTCGTCAGCATCAGCAACCTGAACCGCGCCCACTAAGGCGCCGTTACGTTCACTGGTAACCATGGCAATCACGCCCTTGGTTCCGCGACCCTTGCGAGGAAACTCGGTAGCGAGGGTTTTCTTGCCATAACCTTTGGTACTGGTCGTCAGCACATAGCTGTCGTCTTGGGGAATAATCAAAGCGATCATCTCATCCCCCTCGGCCATTCGGATTCCACGAACCCCTCGTGCGGTACGGCCCATTTCTCTGACATCTTGCTCAGCAAAACGTACTGCTTTCCCCGCGCTACTGACGAGCAAGACATCACAATCGCCCGACGTAATTGCAGTTCCCACGAGCAGATCGCCTTCGGCCAACTCAATCGCGCGCAAGCCCACTTTACGCGAGCGAGAAAAGCTCTCGAGTGAGGTTTTCTTCACGATACCTTTGGCAGTTGCCATGAAAATATAGTGATCAGCGGTATACTCATCAACGGGCAGTATCGACGTGACCCGCTCACCTGGGTCTAGTGGCAACAAGTTGACCATAGGACGTCCGCGTGACTGACGACCGGCCACCGGTATCTGATAGACCTTAAGCCAATATACCTTGCCCAAATTGGTGAAACACAAAATCGTCGAGTGCGTCGAAGCGATCAGCAAATGCTCGACAAAGTCTTCGTCTTTTACTGCAGTGGCGCTCTTGCCCATGCCGCCGCGGCGCTGTGCTTGATAATCTGACAGCGGCTGCGTTTTAGCGTATCCACCATGAGAGATCGTGACCACTCGTTCTTCTGGCGTGATCAAATCCTCTACCGATAGATCGTGCTGTGAATCAACAATTTCGGTAATACGATCGTCACCAAACTCAGTCACGACTTCTTCTAATTCATCGCGAATCACCTGCTTCAAACGATCGGAGTCCCCTAGGATCTGCAGGTAGTCCGCAATCTCTTTGATTTTTTCTTGATACTCGTTGAGCAGTTTTTCATGCTCCAAACCCGTTAACCGATGCAGTCGCAACTCGAGAATAGCCTGAGCCTGTGCGGGCGACAGCCGGTACGCACCATCGCGGAGACCAAACTCATCTCCTAAATCGTCGGGGCGGCAGGCGTCTTCCCCGGCTTGCTCTAGCATCGCAACAACATCGCCTGGCGACCAGACCTGGGCCAGTAATCCCGCGCGCGCCTCAGCCGGACTCGGTGAATTTTTGATGAGCGCGATAATAGGGTCAATGTTGGCTAGCGCAATTGCGAGCCCCTCTAATAAGTGCCCGCGCTCACGTGCTTTCCGGAGCAAATAGACCGTTCGACGCGTGACGACTTCACGCCGGTGACGCAAGAATGCCTCAATGATCTGCTTGAGATTCATTACCTTCGGCTGACCGTTTTCGAGTGCCACCATGTTGATACCAAACACAGACTGCAACTGTGTTTGAGCGTACAAATTATTCAACACGACATCACCCATCTCGCCGCGTTTTAACTCGATCACAACACGGAGACCGTCTTTGTCAGACTCGTCTCGAAGCTCCGATATTCCCTCGATTTTTTTCTCTTTCACAAGTTCTGCGATACGCTCAATCAATCGCGCCTTGTTCAGCTGATAGGGGATTTCATGAATGATAATCGTATCGCGGTGCTTCACCTCGTCGGTGATAACCTCGGCTTTGGCGCGCACATAAATCCGCCCACGACCGGTGCGGTAGGCTTGCACAATTCCGGCTCTACCACTGATGGTGGCGCCCGTTGGAAAATCGGGCCCGGGGATGTGCTCCATGAGTTCGTCAACTGTCATGTCAGGATTGCTAAGCAACGCCATACACGCACTGACAACTTCGCGCATATTATGGGGTGGGATATTGGTCGCCATGCCCACTGCAATCCCTGACGATCCATTGACCAACAAGTTAGGAATTCGGGCTGGCAGAACGGCTGGAATTTGCTCGGTTCCGTCGTAGTTATCAACGAAATCTACAGTCTCTTTCTCGAGATCCGCCAGCATCGCATGGGCAATTTTTCGCATTCTGATCTCGGTGTAACGCATGGCTGCGGCAGAATCACCATCGACCGAACCAAAGTTACCCTGACCATCAACCAACATATAGCGCAGAGAAAAGGGTTGCGCCATACGCACAATAGTGTCGTATACAGCCGAGTCACCATGTGGATGGTATTTACCAATCACATCCCCGACCACGCGAGCAGATTTTTTATACGCTTTATTCCAGTCGTTCGAGAGTTCGTTCATGGCGAACAGCACTCTGCGATGCACGGGTTTCAGACCATCACGCACATCGGGAAGAGCGCGCCCTACGATAACGCTCATCGCATAATCAAGATAAGACTGCTTCAGCTCGTCTTCGATATTGACCGGAAATATTTCTTTTGCTAAGTCGCCCATAGGCTTTCAAAAACCCCTTTATTGCGCATCAAATGCAGGCACAGAGGCACCTACGCGTTATGCTTTTTAGTCTCGCGATTATACGCGCTTGAGACCTCTATCGCTAATTTTTTACTCGCACCGCAGACCCGCCGAGCGTGATAGTGCGAATTTCAGATATACTAGACCACGACCAGCAGACAGATAAGGATTCACCCATGCCTCAACCACTAGAAATACATGCGCGCTGGGTCTATACGGGCGAAGCCAACAGTGGTCACCTTGATCATTACAGTCTCTTGATTGGTGCCGATGGTCGCATTAGCGATTTGATGCCGACCGACCAAGCACCTCGTGACCCGCGCAGCCAGCAAATCGAGCTTCCCAATCATTTGCTGATGCCAGGACTCATTAACTGCCATGGACATTCAGCCATGAGCCTTCTGCGAGGTTATGCTGATGATCTGGCGCTCATGCCATGGCTTCAAGACCACATTTGGCCCACCGAGGCTCGATGGGTCGATGAGAAATTCGTACGCCAGGGCGTCCAGCTCAGCATGGCAGAGATGATCAAAACTGGCACAACGACCTTTAGCGATCAGTACTTCTTCCCAGACGCCACCGCACAAGCAGCGACCGAGGCGGGCATGCGCTGCCAAGTCAACTTCCCCATCCTTGAAGTTGCCACCCAGTGGGCGCAGTCCTTAGAAGACTATATCAGCAAGGGCCTTAAGGTCAGAGACCAGTACAAATCGAGTGAGTTAGTATCAGTGATTTTTGGACCCCATGCGCCCTACACTGTCCCGGAGAACGTTCTCGCGCAAATAGGGACACTCGCTCACGAACTGGATATGGGTATTCAAATGCACGTTCACGAGACCAAGACTGAAGTGCTGCATGCGGTCGAAATGAATGGGGAGCGACCCGTTTCAACCCTTCATCGCCTGGGCTTACTCGGACCCAGTACGCAATGTGTGCACATGACTTGGTTGAGCAAAGAAGATATTCGGTTAATTGCCGAATCCGGAACACACGTGGTGCACTGCCCAAGCTCCAATATGAAACTCGGCGCAGGTGCTTGCCCAGTCACGGAACTGCTGGAAGCAGGCGTTAATGTGTCGTTTGGAACTGACGGCGCAGCCTCAAACAACAGCTTGAACCTCTTTGCAGAGATGCGCCTCGGTGCCCTTTTAGCAAAGCTGACCACCGGCAATCCAGCGGTTCTCGCAGCCGAGCAAGCCCTGTATATGGGGACTTTGGGCGGAGCCAAAACATTAGGGCTTGATTCGCTGACAGGGAGTATCTCGCCACAGAAATGGGCCGACGTGATCGCCATCAGTTTTGATGACTGCGCGATGCAGCCGGTGCACAATCCCCTATCACAAGTGATCTATGCCGGACACGGCTACCACGTGACGCACAGCTGGATCGGCGGGAACAACGTCCTGCTCAACAGGCAGCTTATGACACTGGATGAGACCCGCATCACGAGGGCCGCCGAAGCTTGGCGAGAAGCCATCGCGAACGGCTAGCCAACACTTATCGTAGAAGGAGCAACCCTTGAGCAACGCAGTCAATGTCGATGATCACGAAATCAGTAAATTTGAGGCGCTCGCCTCGCGATGGTGGGACGAGCATGGTGAATTCAAACCCTTGCATCAGATCAATCCATTGCGTGCGCACTACATTGATTCGCACTCACCAGTGGCTGGCAAGACCGTGATTGATGTCGGCTGCGGCGGTGGCATTTTGGCCGAATCACTGGCGCATCGCGGCGCTTACGTGACAGGCATCGACATGGGTGAGGCGCCCTTAGAAGTCGCCCGACTGCATCAGCTAGAGTCAGGTACCAAGGTGACTTACGACCGCACCACAGCAGAGCAGCATGCCGAGAATTACCCCGAACATTACGATGTGGTTTGCTGTATGGAAATGTTAGAGCATGTCCCGGACCCCGCCTCTGTTATCCACGCCTGTGCGGCGATGGCCAAGTCGGGCGCGACCCTGTATTTCAGCACCATTAACCGCAATCCTAAATCTTATGCCTTCGCTATCGTCGGCGCAGAGTATGTTTTGAATTTGCTGCCCAAAGGGACTCATGATTATCAGAAATTCATTCGACCCTCGGAATTGGCCGGCTGGATTAGGGACTCAGGATTAAATTTAGTCGGCATGACGGGGCTAACATACAACCCCTTCACTCAACACTATGCGCTGCGTGACAGCGATGTCTCTGTTAACTACATGGTGCGGGCGATCAAGCCATGAAACCACCGATGATCAAAGCCGTGCTATTCGATTTGGACGGCACACTGGTGGATACCGCACCCGACTTTCTGTGGGCTATTAATCAACTGAAACAACAACGCTCAGAGCCTGCCATTACCCTGGTTGAAATGCGGTCGGCCATTTCACATGGCTCGGCTGGCTTGGTCACCACCGCCCTTGGCATTCCAGCAACGTCTCCCGAGTTCGAACCCACGCGGCAAGCTCTTTTGCGCGAGTATTTGAGTGTTATCGGGCGTTATGCGCTGGTTTATGAGGGCCTTAATGATCTGATCGCCACCCTCGCACAAAGGGGCGTTCAGTGGGGCATTTCGACCAATAAGCCAAGCCTTTACACCAAAGCTTTGCTGGATACACTGTCGTTTCCGTGCCAGCCGGCGACCGTGGTGTGTCCAGATGATGTCAGCCAGCCCAAGCCGCATCCCGAGCCGCTCTACTTGAACTGCCATCAGTTGGGTATCGACCCCAGCGAAGCGATCTTTGTGGGTGACCATGTGCGCGACATCGACGCCGGTAAAGCAGCAGGCATGCACACCATTGCTGCCGCTTGGGGCTATATTGATACGATTGACGAAGCCTATGATTGGAATGCGGATGCTGTATGCACGCAAAGCCAAGGTCTGCAAGGAATACTCACACCATGGTTATAAACTACTCCCAACTAACACCCGCAATAACGCCCGTTCGGCTGGATGGGCGCGTCATTCTCATCACCGGTGCCGGCAGCGGGATTGGTGAGCAGGTTGCTCTCGGCGCGGCCCGACTTGGCGCCACGCTCTTGCTGCTGGGTCGCAATGAAGACAACTTGAACCGGGTAAGCGATCAGATTCGTGCAAATCAGGGCCCGGATCCGGTGATTATACCAATGGATTTAGCGTCGCTGGATGAAGCCCAAGCGAACGAGTTAAGCCACCTGATTGGGCAGCAATTTGGTCGTCTCGATGGCCTGCTCCACAACGCGAGCCTGCTTGGGAAACTCGGCCCTATCGCCACCACGTCACTGACCGATTGGGCGCGCATAATGACGGTCAATGCCTTTGCACCAGTGGTATTAACCAAAGCCTTACTGCCTTTACTCGAAGAATCTGCTGCTGCAACGGTGCTGTTCACCAGCAGCGGCGTGGGACGCAAAGGACGAGCATTCTGGGGAGCTTATGCGGCCTCGAAGTTTGCCACCGAGGGCATTGCGGAAACGCTCGCCGATGAAATGGAACTCACATCGACCGTCACTGTCTGCTGCGTCAACCCAGGGGCCACTCGAACCGCGATGCGGCAGGCGGCATTTCCAGGGGAAGCTCCCGCAACAGTGACCCCACCTACAGACCTAGTGCCCGCGTATTTGCACCTTCTGAGCGGACAATCCTCGGACATTCACGGGCTCAGCATTAACCTTCAGGGCTAACGCTTTTTATCGGGCCGCGCTGCTTTAGCCTTGCCCTTTTTCAATTGCCGTTCCATTTGCTTGCGTTCGTCAATCGAGAGCTCTGTGACGCGCTTAGGCTCTATTTTCGCCATTGCATAGAGGACATCTACGTCATTCTGCTCGAGTTCTATCCACTTACCCTGCTTCACTTTAGAGGGGATGAATACCTCTCCGTAACGCACGCGCTTCAGACGCGATACCGTTAAACCTTGCGACTCCCACAAACGCCGCACCTCACGATTGCGCCCTTCCATCAGCACCACGTAAAACCAGTGATTGATACCATCCCCACCACCGTCTTGAATATCGGTAAAGCGGGCAAATCCATCATCGAGCTCGACACCGGCGATGAGCCGCTTGAGTGTTTCGGTATCCCACTCTCCCATCACTCGAACCAAATACTCGCGCTCTATCACTGCCGAGGGATGCATCAGGGCATTCGCCAACTCGCCATCGGTAGTGAACAACAAGAGTCCCGAGGTGTTGTAGTCTAGCCGTCCGATCGAAATCCAACGGCCTCCCTTCACTTTGGGCAAACGATCAAAGACCGTTCGGCGTCCTTCAGGATCTTTGCGGGTACAGACTTCCGCGGTTGGCTTGTGATACAACAAGCAGCGGACCGATTCGGCCGATGCGCGAGATAGGACTCGTCCATCGACCTCTATTTCTGACAGATCAGATACCCTGTCTCCGACAATCGCCGTGCGACCATCGAGTTTGACTCGACCCTCGGTGATCCACGCTTCCATCTCTCGGCGCGACCCTAGACCAGCGCGAGCCAGTACTTTTTGCAGTTTCTCGTCTTTCGCCGGCGCATCGGATGCGCTGACATCAGTATCTGAGCGCTTCGGATTACCCGACTTTTTCTTGGGCGTATTTTTTTTTGTCATTCAACGTCTCGTCGATTGTGGTTGCAGACAGCGATATACGGCGGACTGCGGGGGCGCATATCCTACACGTCTTGTGTGGTTCGGTATAGCTCGCCGTCTTGCACCTCATCTTGTGCCTGCTCGGCCAAATCATGCTCACCGGAGAGCTCCGCCTCAGCTTCAAGGTGCTGGACTTCACTAACACGCTCATCCTCGGGCGTGGTTTGACTGGTCGAACTCTCATCGCTTGGGAGTAACAAATCATCAAAACCAAGTTCTGAGGTCAAAGATT
The DNA here is from genome assembly GCA_965656045.1 of Aequoribacter sp. GTDB lineage: Bacteria > Pseudomonadota > Gammaproteobacteria > Pseudomonadales > Halieaceae > Aequoribacter. The sequence goes on along the minus strand of CBFHJC010000001.1, from coordinate 11,735 downwards.
CAAAGTCTCTGACTTCAGCCAAGGGGGGTAACTGATCCAGGCTCTTCAGATTGAAATAGTCCAAAAATTGGCGGGTGGTAGCGTACATGGATGGCCGACCTGGAACATCGCGATGCCCAACAACTCGAATCCACTGTCTCTCGAGTAGGGTCTTTACGATGTTACTGCTCACAGCCACGCCCCGAATTTCCTCGATCTCGCCGCGTGTAATGGGCTGACGGTAAGTAATCAAAGCTAAGGTCTCGAGCAGAGCCCGCGAATAGCGCTGTGGGCGCTCCTCAGACAGACGAGCGATCCAGTCACTCAACCGCTGTCTCACTTGGAATCGATATCCGCTCGCAACTTGGACCAATTCTAATCCTGTGCTCTCGTAGCGCAGTTTAAGCACTTCAATCGCGTCGATAATTTGAGCAGCATCGGGCCGCTCATTTTCTTCAAATACCTCTCGAAGCTGCGCCGCTGTCATTGGCTTACCCGCAACGAAGAGTGTCGCTTCAACGATATTCTCGAGGCTAATTTCGCTCATGATGTTCGTGCCTTCACATGAATGGGTCCAAACGATTCCGTTTGCACAATCTCAATTAAAGATTCTTTGATGAGCTCCATAATTGCCAGAAAAGTCACCACCACGCCCATCCGCCCTTCCTGCACTGTAAACAGCGAAACGAAGGGCACGAATCGCTCACCCGACAGACGCTCGAGCACCTGTGACATCCGCTCTCGGGTCGATAAGGCCTCGCGTTGGACATGATGACTTTCGAACATATTGGCACGCGATAAAACCGCCGCAAAGGCAATCAGGATCTCTTGCATCTCAACGTCTGGCTCAATTTTTTCGCGGGTAATGACCGGCGCTGCTGCTGACACCAGAAAGACCTCCCGCTCAACTCTGGGGAGGCGATCGATCTGCTCGGCCGCCTGCTTAAAACGCTCGTACTCCTGCAAGCGCCGAATCAGTTGTGCTCTAGGATCTTCCTCGTCGTCTTCATCATGCACTTGGCGCGGCAACAACATTCTTGATTTGATCTCCGCCAGCATCGCCGCCATCAAGAGATATTCCGCTGCGAGCTCGAACTGCATCGCGTCCATGAGCTCGACGTAGCGCATATATTGTTCGGTGAGGTCTGAAACATCGACATCTAAGATATCAAGATTCTGGCGCCGAATGAGATAGAGCAGCAGATCGAGTGGCCCCTCGAAAGCTTCAAGAATCACTTCTAAAGCCTGAGGCGGTATGTACAGATCTTTTGGCAGCTCAGTCAGCGCCTGCCCCATCACAATGGCAAACGGCATCTCACCTTGCTGTGGAAGTTTGCGGCTAAGCTTTGACGTTGCTGCTGGTATCGCCGCATCAATGAGCGCTTTGGGATTACTCACAATTTATTCTTTCCCTTGTCGGACGCCAGTGCAGTATAACCGACTACAGACCAAACGGTGCAATATCGCCTTTCCCCTGCCGCACCAAACTCGGTGTTTCATCTGCCAGATCGATGACCGTTGTCATCTCGAGACCACAAAACCCACCATCAATAATCAGATCCACCTCATGCTCTAACAGTGCTCGGATCTCGTAGGGATCAATTAATGGGTCGCTGTCATTTGGCATGATCAAAGTGACACTCATGAGCGGCTCGTTAAGCTCGTCGAGTAGCGCCCGAGCGATCGCATTTTCTGGGACTCGCAGACCAATGGTCTTACGCTTCTGTTGCAGTAATCGTCGCGGCACTTCAGCAGTTGCTTGCAGAATAAAGGTGTACGGGCCAGGCGTTGCAGCCTTCAGCAGCCGGTAGTTGACGTTGTCGACTTTAGCAAAAGTGGCGATTTCGGAGAGATCACGGCAGACCAGGGTAAAGTTATGTTTGTCGTCAAGCTGGCGGATACGGCGAATCCTGTCGACGGCTCGCTTATCGCCGATATGACATCCGAGCGCATACGCTGAATCAGTCGGGTAAACCACGACGCCGCCTGATCGAATAATATCGACCGCTTGTTTGACAAGCCGCGCCTGTGGGTTGTCGGGGTGGATCTGAAAAAACTGACTCATCTACAGACCTCAATCTTAGTTACTGCCATAGTTCCCAAACCCCTTTATTGTCGCCGACCAGATTCGTCTCTACCCCGACTGCAGAACCCCAGGTCGAGTCGGCATGGTAATCGCTTCCCAGAGACAGATGGAGGTCGAGCTCATTCGCAAATCGACGCACCGTTAACCGTGAATCGGTATCTGCGGTGCCCAATGGCAGTTCGATACTCTGCCCACCAGCCTGCCTAAAAGCCAACACCAAACGCTTTAGTTTTGCTCGTGTCATGCCGTAATGATGAGGATGAGCTAACACGGCAACGCCGCCTGCCTTGGTAATCGCTTGCACAGCGAGCTCTAGATCGGGCCAAAACGATTTCACGTCGCCTATTTTACCGCGCCCGAGCCAGCGTTTGAACGCTTTATCCAGAGTTTCGCAGTGTCCCTCTTGCACCAGCCAACGAGCAAAATGTGGCCGACCGAGCACCGCCCCATCCGCTATTTGCACCGCGCCTTCTAAAGCACCATGAAAACCTTGCTTAACCAGTCGATTCGCAATCAGCTCAGCACGGTCAGATCGAGCCTGGTCGATCTGAGCCAAGTACGCCACTAAACTCGGGCTATTGGGATCAAAATTCAAACCGACCACATGAATCGAAGCGCCCTGCCAGCAGCTCGATAACTCAACGCCCGAGACCAAGCGCAACAACGACTCACCCTGGCTAGCCTGCTCTCGTGCTGCCAGATGAACGCCTTTTACGGTATCGTGGTCGGTAATGGCAAACATCTGAACATCATTGTCGCGCGCACGTTGCAACAACTCTGCGACCGACAAAGCGCCGTCCGAACAATCAGAATGTGTGTGAAAATCAACCCGCATTGAGTCAAAACCTCTTGCTTGTTGGGGAAATAAGCGCGCAGATGCCACAACCTGAGGTGTTTTGCCCCGTGTTGCGTTACCATAGTGCCAGTGTATCACGATCTAGCCAGAGGCCCGATGAAACAACTTCTCGAATTCATCCCCATTATTCTTTTCTTTGTGGTGTATCAGCAGAATGGGGCGACCTTCTCCGTCGGAGAGACCCAAATCACGATCGATGGCATCTACACTGCAACGCTCGTGCTCATGGTGGCCTCAACCATACAAGTGCTTGGCACTGCTGCGTGGGAGCGCAAGTTCGAGAAAAGAGGCTTGTGGACCTTGGCTGCCGTACTCGCGTTCGGTGCGGCGACTATCCTATTTCGAAATGAGTTATTCATTCAGTGGAAGCCCACCGTATTCAACTGGGTGCTGGCTCTGATCTTTATCGGGTCGCAGTTTATTGGCAAAAAAACCATTATGGAACGCACCCTGGGCTCGCAACTGGCGCTGCCAAAAGTCGCGTGGACTAAACTCAATCTCTTGTGGAGCGCTCACTTTTCTATCGTAGGCGCGTTGAACCTCTACGTGGCCTATGGGTTTAGCGAAGACATTTGGGTGAGCTATAAACTGTATTCGGCAATCGGCTTTACCCTCTTGCTGACGGCCCTCACTGCGATAATCATGACACCCTATTTAAAAGCGCTTAAAACTGACCAAGCTCCCGAGGAATCTTAGCCTGTGCTGTTCTATATTCTGTGTACTGACAAACCCGACCATCATGACTTGAGAGCGGCGACACGCAGCGATCACCTAAGGTACATCGAACAATTGGTGACGCAGGGCAGACTCATCGTGGCTGGCCCCATACCTTCGCAACCCAGCAATGATCCCACTGTACCGGTCGAAGGGAGCTTGATTATTGCTGAATTCACAAACGCGACTGAGGCCAAGCACTGGGCGGAGAATGATCCTTATGCCGTGGCTGGTTTGTTTGAATCTGTATCGATAAAGCCCTATCGCAAGGTGCTACCATGAGCACAGAGGGCGCTGTTGGAGCCACCTCCTACATTCGATATACTCTTGCATTTGCGAGAATATGCATGCGCTCAAAATCCATCACCACCGCAGTCTCAGCGCTCCTTCTGAGCACACTCTGTGCGTCAGCGATGGCAGCGACTCGATATATCAATGATGAACACTTCGTCCCATTGCGCAGCGGGCCTGGCGGTGAGTTTCGAATTGTGCATCGAGGGCTACCCACCGGAACGCTACTCTCCGTTCTTGCTACGAGTGAAGACCAAGAATTTACCCAGGTGACCACGGCAAACGGCACCGAGGGTTGGATTCGCACACAATACCTAACAGAGACACCGCCGGCACGAGTCACCTTAGCTGCAATGCAAGGCAGCGAGGCCGAAATGAGAGAGCGGTTACAGGCTCTTCAGCGGCAACTCAGCGAATCACAGGTAGAAGTGGCCTCCACCGCAGCGGCACTATCAGATTCAGAGCAAGCTCTCGCCGACCTCAGTGCGCGTTACGCCGAATTAGAGCGCTTGTCAGGTAACAGTTTAGAGCTCGACAACGCGAATCGGTCACTGTTGCAGTCGGTCGAGACCCTATCCGCCGAGCAAGAAACGCTCAAAGCCGAAAACCAGCGTTTATTGGAGCGAATGGAATACAGCCAATTTACGGATGGCGCTCTCGCGGTCGGTCTCGGTGTAATTATTACTCTGCTCATACCTAGACTGTGGCCACAACGTAAACGCAACTCCGGTTGGTCTTAACTTATGATCCGTCTCGCATTCACACTCTGCATCCTGACACTCTTGCTCATGGTGCCACACGCCCAAACTCAGAATAGTGCTAACGTGAGTGACCCTCAGGTCATTATTACGACCAATCAAGGCAAGATGAGACTCCGTCTATTTGCGAACCAAGCGCCTGCAACGGTCGAGAACTTTTTACGTTACGTCGATGCGGGTTTTTACAGCAACACCATTTTTCATCGCGTCATTAGTAACTTCATGATCCAAGGCGGCGGCTTTACTCCTGATTTCGTCGAGAAAGCGACTGCGGCACCGGTGGTGAATGAGTCGAAGAATCGACTCCATAATACCCGCGGCACAATCGCCATGGCTCGGACCAGCGATCCAGATTCGGCGACTTCCCAATTCTTCATTAATCAACGTAACAACCTGCGTCTCGATTGGGCGCCAGGCCAACCCGGCTACACCGTGTTTGGTGAGGTCATTCAGGGTTTATCGGTAGTTGATTTCATCGCCACGGCCCCAACAGCACAGCAAAACGGAATGCAAAATGTGCCGATTGATGCTGTCGTCATCCTCTCTATAGAGCGAGTCGTTACCGAGTGATTGTCCTAAGCGTCAACGTCAATAAGATTGCGTTACTGCGCAATTCTCGCGAGACCGAAATACCGAACGTTGTCGATTATGCGAGAGCCTGCGTCGAGCTCGGTGCCCAGGGCATTACGGTGCACCCCCGACCGGACCAACGACACATTCGCGCTGACGATTGCTTTGCATTAGCCAGCGCCCTCGACGTTGAACTCAACATTGAAGGTAACCCCTTCAGCGAGCCACAACGATCCGATCGCACAGGCGTCAGCGATTACCCGGGTTTTATGAGTCTAATTGAAAAAATTCGTCCGGCGCAGTGCACGCTGGTGCCCGATACAACGCACCAACTCACCTCGGATCACGGCTTTAATCTGCAACAAGACGCCAAGCGGCTGGAGCCAATACTCGCGCAACTCAGAGACTGGGGTGTGCGAAGCAGTGTCTTTGTCGACCCCGATCCGAGCACGATAGGCTACGCCGCAGATCTGGGTGCCGATCGGATTGAATTGTATACCGAAGCCTTTGCACGAGCCTACGGCTCCGACCAGCAAGCCGCCGTGTTTGAACTCTACCGAGCCAGCGCCTTGGCGGCCCACCAAGCCGGGCTCGGCGTCAATGCCGGTCACGACTTGAATTTAGATAACCTGCCGTTGTTCGCTACTATTCCGCAGCTCGCGGAAGTCTCGATTGGCCATGCGCTCACAGTCGATGCGCTCTATCTCGGTCTGGACACCGCCATCGCAAAGTATCTGGCAGCACTGCGAGCTCACTAGCCAATGAGTACAGAGTATTTGGTTCCCCACTCGCAGGAACCCTACACCATCGTTTATCAAGATGAGCACCTGCTACTGGTGAATAAGCCTCATTTACTCTTGAGCGTGCCCGGCAAGCATCCATTGAACAAGGAGTGTTTGATCAGTCGACTGCAGGATCACTTCCCAAGCGCAAAAGTGGTCCATCGCCTCGATTTGGATACTTCGGGCATTATGGTGATTGCGCTCTCTGCGCCCTGCCATGCGGCGTTATCACGACAGTTTCGATTGCGACAAGTGGCGAAATCCTATATTGCCGTAATCCGAGGTCACATTGAGCCAAGGCAGGGCGTTATTGATTTACCGATAGCGGCAGACTGGGACAATCGACCTCGTCAAAAAATCTGCCACGAAACCGGCAAACCCTCCGTAACGCGTTACCGCACCCTAGATCAGGGGCCTGACACATCTCGATTGCTACTCCATCCCCTAACCGGGCGCTCTCATCAGCTTCGTCTTCACTTGCAAGCGCTGGGACATCCAATTTTGGGCTGCGACCTGTACGCCGACCCAGAAACTCTCGCACGCTCTGACAGATTGCTTCTTCACGCTCTGCGACTCGGATTCAGGCACCCAGAAACGGGCCGTTGGATCAGCAAGGAGAGCCCCTGTCCCTTCTAGAGGCGGGCCCATTTTCCGCTTTGGGTTCTGTCTCTGGAATCGGCTATCATAGCGTTTTAGTGGGAGGCACCCCATGGTTAGCGAATCCGAGGATGGGGCTACAACACAGATTGTGGCTAAACCCAATTTATCTGCCAGCTGGGCGCAGAACAAACAGCTGCTAATCTTCTTAGCCATTCCATCATTGGGCGCTGGTCTTTTTTTTGCCTCACTTGGGGCATGGCCCATTTTACCCTTCGCCGGTCTCGAAATCACAGCGCTAGGTGGGTCGTTGTACTACGTGCACTGGAAACTGCATTTTCGGCATATTGTCACCATCAAAGGCCAATCAGTCCGAATCGATAAGGGGGTTTACGCGCCCAAGTTTACCTATGTGTTCGATCGCGAAGAGACGGGACTGGCTATTCGGACAGAAGCACACCCTTGGGATGGGCCAGAAATCCATATTCAAGACAAAAAACAATCAGTTAGAGTTGGGGAATTCCTGAACCGAGAAGACTGCTTGGCACTTCAACAATGCCTCTCGAAGCATTTACGAATTGTTGCTCAAGGACCCATCGCCCAACGTAAACTGTAGCCTTCGATCGTGCTATCCTATGCGTTTCCGCTGACAGCCGAGGTTCATCTGTGTCCAGTCCCGACCCCGCCACCCCTACGATTGGCTTTGTAAGCCTCGGGTGTCCCAAAGCGCTTGTTGATTCCGAGCGAATTCTTACCCAACTCAAGCAGGATGGCTATGCTGTGAGCGGCTCTTATGATTCCGCGGACTTAGTGATCGTGAATACCTGTGGCTTTATCGATAGTGCGAAACAGGAATCTCTAGACGCCATCGGTGAAGCGCTGCATGAAAACGGGCGAGTCATCGTCACGGGTTGCATGGGTGCTGGTGAGGATGCAGCGCGCATCCAAACCCTCCACCCTAAGGTGCTGAGTGTCACCGGACCGGCGGCATACGAAGAAGTGATGACGGCGGTCCGGCATCACGTACCAAAGCCCGCAAACCACAATCCCTTTATCGATTTGGTGCCCGACCACGGTATTAAGTTAACGCCTCGTCACTACGCTTACCTCAAAATCTCTGAGGGGTGTAATCATCGCTGTAGTTTCTGCATCATTCCGCATTTGCGGGGCGACTTGGTGAGCCGTCCGGCCGGAGACGTCATGCGCGAGGCTGAGGCACTGGTCAGAGCCGGTGTTCGGGAACTACTGGTGGTATCACAGGATACAAGCGCTTACGGCATCGATCTTAAATACCGTACTGATTTTCACAACGGGCGACCGATCAAAACGCAAATGATGGCGCTGTGTGAAGCGCTCGGTGACCTGGGGGTGTGGGTCCGCTTACACTATGTGTACCCTTATCCCCACGTTGACAATGTCATTCCCTTAATGGCCGAAGGGAAAATTCTGCCCTATCTAGATATTCCTTTTCAGCACGCCTCTCATGACATCTTAAAAGCCATGAAACGGCCAGCAGCAGCCGAGAAAGTGCTCCATCGCATTGAACATTGGCGGTCTATTTGCCCAGATATCTCGCTTCGGAGCACTTTTATTGTCGGCTTTCCGGGCGAAACAGAAGCACAATTCACTGAACTTCTCGATTTTATTGAAGCCGCACAGCTTGATAATGTGGGGTGCTTTCAATACTCCCCAGTTGCGGGCGCGCCCGCGAATCAACTGGCGAATCCTGTGGCTGACGAAATTAAGCAAGATCGTTGGGAGCGTTTTATGGCCGTTCAGCAACAGATCAGCGCCGCCAAACGTGCAGCAAAGGTTGGTACTGAACAGGCCTTAATCATCGATCACGTTGATCAACAGGGTGCTCGAGGTCGAACTCGCGGAGATGCCCCAGAAATCGATGGCGTGGTGCATTTACCGGGCTATACCGATCTGACACCGGGCGATTGGGTCAGCGCTGAAATCACCGGCTCTGATGATTACGACCTCTGGGTTGAGTAAAGGTGAATCTGATCTTTGTCGACCAGCCAGCTCCTTCAGTATCGAGCTTCGACTGCATTTTACCCGAGCGAGCGCACCAACACCTGCAGCGGATCATTCAGCCTAAGACAGGCGATACGCTGCGTGTTGGTATATTAAATGGGTCTCTTGGAACGGCAACCGTGCTGGAAACCTCGGCGATGCAAACACGGGTGCGCGTTGAGCTGACGACTTTGCCCCCTGTTAAACAGCCCATCACCTTGGTACTGGCATTGCCCCGTCCAAAGATGCTGCGCAGAATTCTGAGTGCGGCCACAGAGCTAGGCGTTGAGCAGATCCATGTAATTCACAGCTACAGGGTCGAAAAAAGCTTTTGGCAGTCGCCCTATTTACGAGACGATGCCATCGCCAGCACCATACTGAGTGCTCTCGAGCAAAGCGTTGATACTAAAGCACCGCGCCTTGAGTGGCATCGCGCCTTTAAACCTTTCGCGCAAGACCAGTTGCCAACATTGGTACAAGCACGTTCTCGCGCCTGGCTTGCCGATCATCGATCTGAGCTAGGCTTAGATACTCGATCGAAGGGCGACTCTGCACTCTTGTGTATCGGCCCCGAAGGCGGATTCATCGACTATGAAGTCGAATTACTGGAATGCGCTGGACTCCAAAAAGTTCAGCTCGGACCCCGAACACTGCGCGTAGAAACCGCTGTCAGTGCGCTACTTGGCAAGCTCATTTAGCTTGGCATCACACGCCCTTAGAGCACGCAACTCAAACCCGTCCCCTTTAACCCGCAGTAACCAGCAGGATTTTTATCGAGATACTGCTGATGATAGTCTTCAGCAAAGTAGAAATTACTGTGGGGCTCTATCTCGGTGGTAATGTTCCCAAACCCACCACTATTCAAAATTGACTGATAGGCGTCTCGAGACGCGAGGGCGTCTTGGAGTTGTTGGTCAGTTGTCGTGTAAATAGCCGACCGGTACTGGGTACCAAGATCATTTCCCTGGCGCATACCTTGCGTCGGGTCGTGAGCTTCCCAAAAAGTCTTAAGCAGTGCAGTTAGACTCGTTAAAGACGGATCGTAAGCCACCAGCACCAATTCGACGTGTCCCGTATTGCCGGAACACACATCTTCATAAGTCGCATTGCGTGTGTGCCCACCACCGTAACCGACCGCGGTCAGAGTGACTCCCGGCTGCTGCCAAAACCGACGTTCAGCTCCCCAAAAACAGCCAAGCCCAAGATAAATAATGGACTCCTCCGGCGCGTAGGGCGGCGTCAGTGGTCGATTAAAGACGGTGTGATGGTGTCCCGGGTGTATTACTTGATCCCGATCGGGCAGCGCCTGCTCCGCCGACACAAGCGTCCGTTTCTTGCGAAGTGCAAACCAATCCATAAAAGTACCCCAACTCAAGACGTAATCAGCGCTCGTATGAAATCCGAACAAGGCTTGCACGCGGAAGACAAAGCCATCATTATTTTAGCTCTGTTTTGATCTTAGTGCCAAAGTCTATGCCGTATCCATTGAAACCAAGCGGGTCAAGTCAGGAGGTAGCGCAGTTCCTGCGACAGCATCAAGAGATCAGCCGCGTCGTCAAAGAACAACAACGGCTCCTGTTCGCGATTGATGCTACCGCGAGTCGGCAACCAACTTGGGATATGGCCTGTACCCTAACCCACTCCCTGCTTCAGGTAACCGATGGAATGCCTCAGCTCGCGTTAAAGCTTTGCTTTTACCGTGGCTTTGACGAATTCAAACAAACTGATTGGCTCACCGACGCAACCTTGTTGCATCGCAGCATGTCTAAGGTGACCTGTCTTGGCGGACAAACTCAGATTCGCCGAACGCTAAAACAGCATGCCAACGCACCCATCAAGGGATTGCTGTTTATCGGAGATGCAATAGAGGAGCCTGCTCGCGAGCTGATTGAACTCGCCGGGCAATGTGCGCTGAGAAAACTGCCGCTATTTCTGTTTCAAGAGGGGGTCAACGGTCAAGTGAGTGATGTCTTCCTTCAAATGGCTAAACTCAGCCAAGGCGCTTACGCGCAGTTCGATCTGAACGCGCCGAATAAATTACGCGACCTTTTGGCAGCAATCGCCGCCTTTGCGAGCGGAGGATATTCCGCGTTGGAACGCCGCAGTGATTCGGCGTCAAAACTCCTGTTACAGCAGATGAATCGATAATATGCCAAAACTAGTCCTGTTAATTGCGAGCCTGCTGGCTCTTTATATCGCCGTCACACGAATCAAGCAGATGCCCGTCGCCAAACGCCGGTCAGCCTATATACAGCTAGCGTTCATCGTTGCAGCGGGCGTCGCCATTCTGCTTGCCGCGACAGGTAAAATGCACTGGATAGGCGCTCTTTTGACCGGTCTACTCGTGCTTATACGACAGACGCTGCCACTGCTCGTGCAGTTCGCACCTCATTTGTGGGGTCGGCTGAGTCGATCCGCTGCGGGCCAATCTCAGGTTGATACCTCCTTGCTCAGAATGACCTTGGATCATGACAGTGGCAAACTCGACGGAGAAGTGCTGGCCGGCACCTTTCAGGGACAGATCTTATCTCAGTTAGATCAAGCACAACTCGATGAGTTGCTGGACTATTGTAAAGCGAATGACGCCGATTCTGCACAATTGCTGCGCACCTACCTCGAGCAACGCTTTGGCGCGGCGTATCAATCGCAAGAGAGCTACCAACCGTCGTCGTCGGGAACCGAGTTAACGGAACAAGAGGCTCTGGCGACCTTAGGTTTAAAGTCGGGGGCGACCAAAGAAGAAGTCGTCTCGGCCCACCGTCGATTGATGCAAAAACTACATCCTGACCGAGGTGGCAATGATTATCTGGCCGCTCGGGTGAATGCCGCTAAAGATTTTTTACTGGGTGAATAAGCATCATGTCTCAAGGTTTTTTAATCGTCAATCACGCGAATCAGTACTGGGGCAAGCAGCAAGAGTGGGTTGAGCAAAACGAGTCAGCTAAGTGGGTGCGCTATGAGTACCACGACGACGCCCTTAATGCCTTAGTAGAAATGTCGGTAAAGGATCCGGGGCTTAGAGCTCGTGTCCAACAGATCGATCCGACCTAGCTTAGGGGTCAGTCGCAAAATCACAGATCGAT